>NZ_VIKZ01000094.1:0-5872 GCF_009711985.1 Dolichospermum sp. UHCC 0260
TTATAATGTAGAGACGTTTCATGAAACGTCTCTATCGAAGTTGTGAAATACATATAAGTGACATTTTGTCAAAAAAAATTAGATGCGTTTCCCCTGCTGCTATTCCCGGTTGTGCTACCCAGGGAGATACTTTTGAAGAATTACTACAAAATTTATATGAAGCCGTTGAAGGTTGCTTACTCGTTGATGTTGATTCATTAGAACTTGATTAGAAGATGATATTAAAATTTTTCTATATTTTGTGCCTTAATCTAAAGCTTGACGCGCTAGGAACAAAGAGAAATTTTATTCAATTCTATCTAACCACTGTTTTGGATCACGTTTTGCATGGAAACAAGCAAATACAAAAACAGTATCTTGGTCAAAAATGTAGAGAATTACATAAGGAAATCGGCGGATTAATACTCTTCTTACCTGTTTGTAGGTAACTTGGTAAGCAAGGGGTTGTCTTCCAATTCCAGACAGACAAGCATCAACAGCACGAACAAATTCCGAACCCAAACCCGGATTTTGGGATTCGTACCACTCAAAAGCATTTTGGATATCGTATTCTGCTTCTGGCTGAATAATCAGGTTATAGTTCATTGGGAAAATCCTAACCGTTTCTTAACGTCTTCCCAACTAGAACCGGTTGTAGGGTTTTTTTCGTAATTTTCTAACCGTCGCTCTAATTCTTGTTGTTGTGCTTGACTCAAAGGAAGTTCTTCTTGCTGTTCTAAGATGCTGTCCCATAAATCTTCAGCAAGTTGGATACGTTCTGCAATGCTGATTTCAGAAATGTCAAATTTTAAAAGGGGATGGAGACTCATAATTAAAGAGTTGGGGGTGAGATTTCATCTATTTTATAACATTGGGGGGTTTGAAAGTTGTCGGAAAATTTCTGGCTATTAGTGAGAAATACACTAAAAAGCCTGTAATTAGGTAAAGAATTAGGTAATATACGTAAAAAACCTGTATAATAGTTAGAGGTAGTATTGACAGCAGTTTTATGCCTAAAAAAATAAATGAGATTTTTGGAGTTTCTGAGGACGATTTAATAAAAGAGGGTGTATTTAATGGATTTATAGACCTCGATTCAGTGTTTTATGTTGATCCGCACCTTCTCCAAAATACAAAGATTCCAGAACTTGAGAACTCATACCTACACTTCAAAGAATATTTTTCAGAAATCGTTTATCTTTTAGAGAAGGCAAAAACTTCTAAAGATATATTTTTTCAAGCTGCTTACAAAAAACTGATATTTCCAGAATTACCGTTTGTCGTATCCTTGGGATATTCTACAGGAGAAAATCCAGGTAATGGAATTGGAGAAACAATAGCCTTAAAACTAACAAATACAGCTTGGGAAATTATAAAAGTAGGTATATCTGATCCTGTTATTTTTGAGCTAGTTGGGCTTATTGGAGAAAAGATTGGTGCAGATCGAGTCAGTGATATGGTAATTAACATTATCCTTCCAGGCTTACTAGCCTATTCAGAGCGAGTTGCAAAGAATCTGAATCTAAACATCTGCAAGGAAAAAGTTTGCGGCAGAGAGTTTTTGCTTCCAGCAATCCCAAGTAGTAATCGTCCAACAGTGTTTATACCTAATGAGATTCTCAGTGATCTTCCTGTGGCGACGGGACCGGAAGATATTGATCGGGTTTGTTCTCATAATGAAGATTTACGTAATCGGGTGAATGAAATAATTGGAGATTCATGGCAAGATGCTCAAGGAAAAAAACGAAAAATAACAAAACGTGAACTGAGAGATATACTTCTCCGTAACCCGGAAATTCTGCGAGAATTAATTGAACAATACAAGAAAAATACAGTAGAAAAATACGATTTTGACCAAGATCCATCAGGACAGCTTATTTGGTACGATATTGTAAAAGAGTATGTTAGCCTTTACCCCTTATTACTAGATGTAGATAAAGCAACTCCTGAGAATATTCTTCAGATAGTTCTCAAAATATGCAACCATTTTAAAGTCTTAGTTGAGGCTAACGGACTATCAGTACATTTCTGGGAAGGAAACTCAAAAAAACTAAGAAATGAACGTTTTGCACAACTGCTTTTCTTTGGAATAGCTGACGCTTACTGCAAGGCTCATAATCTAGATTTGAACCGAGAACCTAATGCTGGGCGAGGACCTGTTGATTTTAAGATTTCTAGCGGATACAATGCGCGAGTTAATGTTGAGGTTAAGTACACTTCAAATAACATCAAGTCAGGCTACGAGAAACAACTTCCTATATACAATGCTGCTGAACGAACAGAGTACAGTATTTTTTTGATTATCAAAACAACTGATTCTAGTAAGGCTTTAGAAGAGTTAATCAAGTTCAGGGAAGATGAAGTAGCTATTGGTAAGAGAGTACCAGAAATTTTTGTTGTTGATGGAAGAATATTTCCCTCGGCAAGTAACATAAGGTAGCTCATAGTTTACTTTCTCAATAAGCATTATCTTTCTCTTGCCAAATTGCTACTCTTTCCGCTGCCAAACCCTGGAGTAAATCACCTAGTTCTAAACCTGCATCTTCCATCATTGCTGTAATTTTGTCGGCAATTTGTGGAACTTGCGGTTGTTTGGGAGTAAGTAAAACAACATCACCAATTTGTAATAATGTCAACGTATCACCTGTAACTAAGCTAAGATGCACCTTTAAATCTTCTGGAATAGTAATTTTTCCCTCATTTTCTATGCGAATAGGGAAAGCCTTAATTTCCATATTTTCTGATATATAAGTCATACTTAGTCGTTTGTATGGGTTTTTGTAGGGACATTTTCACCAAACGTCTCTAAATCTATTGTAAATGTTGCTGTACCGGAATACCTTGTAATCGCTAAAAATTCAATATCATTAAAACCGAAAATAAAACCAAAGTTTCGTAACTTAGGAGATATTGACTAAAACCTTCTTTTCTTCTTTGCGTCTTTGCTCCTTAGCGACTTTGCGCGAAACAATATTTAGTATTTTAGATAAACATGAATAACTTGATCAATGGTGGGTCAGATAACCCACCCTGCAAAGTATTTAATCCCTACTGTCGCGCCATAATAGTCCGCATTTCAGCTTCCCGATCTTGAATCAAATCACCACTAACATCCACCATCACACTATAAATCTTACCCGTAAACTTAAAAGGCGGTTCATAATCCGGTGTAACAGGCGCACCAGGGGCAATTCCACAGGTGACACCACTGGTCAAACCTAATGCTAAAGGAGTAGTTACAGGCACATCAATCTGCCCGACCAATTTCTCATCAATATACAATTGGCCGCGTCCTGGCGTTCCTTTTCCCTTGGCTAAATCTGGTTGTCCCGTGACTTTAAACTCAAAGCGCAACTGATGACGACCTGCTGGCACAGATGACCCAGATTCAACATGATAGAGCGATCGCCCGACATAATTATGAACCCAGTGCAGTTTACCACTTTGGACATAGAAAGAATAGCCACTATCATTACCCCCATGAGCCAGTAATATCCCTTCTGCGCCACCTGGGGGAATCTCCACATCAGCGGTAATACTGTGGGGACGATTTAACACCCTCACCGCACTACCGGCGGGAATCGCTTGAGTATCAGGATAGTAAACATAGCGGCTACGATTGACAGCAATTTGCGGGCGCTCTTCCGCGAATCGTTGCACGCCACGTCCATCCACAGGCAACACATTATACTTGCCAGCCTCAATATACCAAGTGGCAATCATCTCAATCAACTTAGGACGATTATCAGCCGCAATATTGTGATTTTCCGCAAAATCTGAGGCGACATGATACAGTTCCCAATGGTGGGTATCCAAATCCGTCAGAGTTTCCGCCGAAATTGCCTCCCCAAAAAATTGCCCTGCTTCTGTAAATGAAGGCCCCGGCCAAGGACAAACCGCCCGCCAACCATCATAGTAAAGAGAACGATGTCCCATCATCTCGAAATACTGGGTAATATGCTTAGTAGGTGCGGTACTATGATTAAAAGTATGGGCAAAACTGACACCTTCAATGGGAGATTGAGTCACACCCTTAATCGTTGTCGGTGGTGCAATTTCCAGTAATTCTAGCACCGTCGGTACAAGGTCAATAGCATGAGCGTACTGAGTCCGAATTTCCCCTTTAGCCTCAATACCCTGACTCCAATGCACAATTAAAGGGTCGCTGATTCCCCCTCGATAGGTTTCCCGTTTCCACCGCCGGAAAGGTGTATTCCCTGCCCAAGTCCAGCCCCAAGCATAATGGTTAAAAGTTTCGGCACTGCCTAATTTATCCAATGCTTTGAGATTTTCCTCTAGGGATTCTGGCACATTGTTAAAAAAGAGGTTTTCATTTACTGAACCGGTTGGTCCCCCTTCGGAACTTGCACCATTGTCTGAAATCACCATAATGACGGTATTCTCGAACTCACCGATAGATTTAAGAAAATCGAGTAAACGACCGATATGATAGTCAGTATGGGTTAAAAAACCAGCATATACTTCCATCATCCGGGCATAAAGCCGTTTTTCTGCGGCTGAGAGAGTATCCCAGTGCGGGACATCGGGATCATGGCGAGAAAGTTCGGCATTTGCGGGAACAATCCCCATTTCCTGCTGACGAGCAAAAACCTTTTCCCTGTAAGCTTCCCAGCCATCATCAAATTGTCCAGCGTAGGCATCAGCCCATTCTTTGGGGACATGATGGGGGGCGTGCATTGCTCCCGGACAAAAATACATGAAAAAGGGCTTATTTGGGGCAACCTGCTTGGCATCAGCGATAAAGCTAATGGCTTTGTCTGCTAAATCTTCCGTGAAATGGTAGCCTTCTGCGGGGGTCTTTTCTGGCTTAACGGTGTGGTTATCATAAACCAAGTCTGGATAATACTGGTGGGTTTCTCCGCCTAAAAAGCCATAAAAACGCTCAAAACCGCGACCGAGAGGCCAGCGATCATAGGGTCCTGCGGCTGAAAGTTGATCTGAGGGGGTTAAATGCCATTTTCCTAACGCATAGGTGTTATAACCCTTCTGGAGTAATATCTCTGAGAGAAACCCATTTTCAAAGGGAATATTCCCATTACCTCCGGGATAACCCGTAGACCCTTCTGTAATGCAGGACATGGCGTTAGAATGGTGATTGCGCCCAGTTAGCAAACAAGAACGGGTGGGAGAACACAGTGCCGTTGTGTGTAAGTTGTTGTAGCGTAAACCATTGGCGGCTAGTGTGTCTAGGTTGGGGGTTTTGATGGGACTTCCGTAATTTCCAAATTGTCCAAAACCTGTATCATCGAAGACGATAAATAGGACGTTGGGTGTACCTTCTTTTGCCCGCAATGGTTCTGGCCAAGCTGGACTGGATTTATCAACTGTGCGGCCGATGACTCCAGGAAAGGTAGTTCCGGGTTTGTATTCACGCAGAGACATAAATCTAAACTCTTGAGAATATTTAATTGTTAACAAAAAGCCCGAAATTCTATATCCTCTTTAGGAGGGGTTAATTCTTGATACTCCACTCTCTAAAGCTATTCATGAAAGTATTTTGCGAGATTTGCAATCGCACTAATCACGCTCAATAGGACATATTTTATGATGTCTCTCGTACCAAACTATGAAAAAGTGATGTTGAACTCTAACTCCCCAAATTCTTCTGCTTGTACCCAATCGTAATCTAAACAGGACTTCAAATTGTGAGGTTATTTCAATATCTTGCCAACGTTGTTGAGCTTCTTCACAGATAGAATTTAGATGTTGGTACTTATTGAGATTTTTTCTTTGATTTGATGCACCGTTATATGTTTGTGTTTCAACCTCTTGCCATGAATTATTATCTAAAGCCTGAAAATGAGGTTGTATAGTGTTCAAATATTCTTCTTCTTCCCATCTCCTTGATTCACCCCAACTCCATACCCCTTCC
>NZ_VIKZ01000095.1:0-5818 GCF_009711985.1 Dolichospermum sp. UHCC 0260
GTAGATTAAGTGGTTTTTCAACTGATAGATTGATGGACTATCTAAACAAGTTAGGTAGTGATGTAGAGATTACAGTTAAACCTAAACCTGAAAATCGTAAGTTTGCTCAAATAATTGTAGTCTGATAATTATTATTCATTATTCAGATCCCCGACTTCTTCAAGAAGTCGGAGATCTAGGTCTTGATTAAGTATACGTACTTAATGTAAAATACAGGTATCTAATCATTACCCAAGACAATGAATGTCAAGCCACTGCGGTTTCTCGTTGTAGAAGATCATCCAGAAGTAGCCCAAAATAATTGTGATTTTTTGAGAAAATTCGATTCTTCTGCTATTTGTACCATCGCTTCTACTCCCCAAGAAGCACTACAACGTCTAAAAATAGAAACACCAGATTTAATTGTCCTTGATTTACAATTTGCTTTACCTTCTGGCGCTCAGTCAGCTAAATCTTCTTTAGAATTATTAGAGTTAATTTTTAACACTTATTCCTCTTTAAATATCCTCATTTATAGCAGTGAACCCAGTTGGATGATAAAACTTGTCAAATTCATTAATCATCACTACGGTGGGTTTGTGGTTGTGAATAAAATGGAACGACGCAAATATTTTTTAGCAGGGGTTGAAAGTGCTTTGAATGGAGAATTGAAATTGCCTAGAGAATTACGTCAAGAATTAAACTTGAATGAGAAAGAGTTGGAAGTTCTCAGGCTATTGTGTCATGAATCCTTAACAGATCAAGCAATAGCGGAACGTCTTCATATATCACTGAGGGTTGTGCAGAATCATATCCAACATCTGAAAGTGAAATTGGGTGTTGATGAATTTGAGCAAAAAGACATTAATTCCCGTGTTGCTCTATGTATAAAAGCGCTTGAGCAAAAATTATTATTGCTTTGATTGAGTTGCGGAACTTTGTATAGAGGTGCAACCGGAAAATTAGTAACTACAATTTTCTTAACTGAACTGTATTGCTATTTACAATTTTAAACATCTTGAACAAACTCCGTTAAGAACCTAAACGCCTTTAGAATATAATTAGCGCAATCTTGAGGAGAACTATTATAAAATGATGGCCATGCAGTAGCTTTATCTTCATCATAATAATCGCGGCGATGGGGGTGATTTTCTAACCACGCTAACCGCACTGCATGACCGATTAACACATCTAAAACCATATATTCTTCAATTTGCAACTTAGGGTTATTAGCCACGATTGTAGCCAATTCCATCAAAGCTTCTACATTGACTTGGCGATATTCTGGGGCTTCAATTTTATTCAGCAAATGTTCAACTAATAAAGCGAAATTTCTTTCTCCTGCGGTCATTTCTGAAAGCATGACTTCACTTTCTAACCGATTCCGTCGTTCTAATTTATCACCAATGACTAAACCTTTGCAATGCTGCATTAATAGCCAAACTTGTTTAAAAAAGTCTTTGGGTACACGATTTAATGCACCTTCTCTTTGACGAAATCTGCGCCAACCATCAAGAGGAACTTCTGTTTCTTCACTAATTACAGGTAGCACAACCCAAGCAATATCACTTTCTTTTTGTTTGACGTGCAATGATTCCTGTTGACGTAATAAATTACTTACGCCACTATATCCAGTTAACACTTGACGTAACCGCATTTTCACTTCAAAAGGTGAAAGCTGCATTAATTGTTCATAAGCTTCATCTTGGGTAAGGATGAATTCTCTGGCTATGTCGCTAGTAATTAAAAGAATTAAATAACCAACTCTTAGTGTTAAAAATCCGCGAAATAATTCTGGTTCTGATTTGATTAAGACACCGAGATAAATTAATATTTCTTGCGTTAAAACCCGATCTCGAATATCCTCACGACAGAAGTTATTAATTTTCTCAGTAATCTCACTTCCAGAGATAGGAACAACTATCAAAGAAGCCTGACTATAAGCCCTCCCCACTGCAATTTGCTTACCTTGAACCAAAATACTCGTTATCGCATCTGATAAGCCAATATCGAGCATTTGGCGTAAACCCGCAGCCCGTCGCACCACCGCCCACAGCCCTAAATCTCCGGCTTTGGTATAGACTTCATCGAGTAAATCCGCTACAGTGACAGCATTAATTGGCCCAGCATATCCTGTATCAAATTCTAAACCCTGTAACCGAGTTAAAGTTTGGAGTAATTCAATTTGCTCATAAATATTTTCTGATGAGCGCAAATATTCTAATAATGAATCTAAGTTAGTTTCACATTCCATTTGGAATTCTTGGGTATGTCCCAAAGACCAACTTTTTTCTAAATGAGAAGTCAGGTAATAACAACGGATTCCCCGATTTGCAACTGATGATTGCGATAATTCTGTATCTGATAAAAAATCAATTCTTTGAATTGCGGCTGTCAGCATTAATTGATTCAATTTTCCTAATTTTACCTGGACTCCATGACAAATACCATCCTTGAGTTCCTGCATTAATTCTAATAATGCTTCTGACCCAGTTTCTAGCATTGTCCGAGTAATCATTAAGGTTAAAGTCGGACGACCTAAATCACTCCAGTATTTTTGGATATAAGCCAATTCACCTCTAATTTCATCTACTAAAAAGTGATAATCAAGAGTTAAATAAAATTGCTGTGAATCTAGGAATGATGGTAAAAAGACAACTGTTTGATCTCTAATCCGAAAGAATCTTGATATCGTCAAACTTCTCAGTCGTCGCAAGGGACGGCCTGTTAAACCCAGTTGATCATTTCTGCCAATTTGTGTATAAATTCGGGAAAGTTCTTCAGATTTCCTAATTTGAATTGGTGCAATTTGGCTAGGTGTTTGGGTTTCAATTCCATATACTTCTAATTGTGTTTGTAGGGCTTCATCTTCTGCTATTAAAGCAATTTGAACTAAGGAATTGCGGTTTTTACCGACATTCAAATGTCTACCTAAAGGATCAATATCTCCTAGTGATATTAAACCTTCACTTAACATTTCTCCCAGATAATATAAGCTTTGCGCCCAAACTAAAGGAATATTTTCATTGGGTAATCTTAACTGAGACTGAGGATCTAATTTCTCAGCTTCTATATTTTCTTCAGGAACATAATAAATTTCTGGTAATAGCTGTAACCCATTTTGTTCTACCAACAATAATTGTAGAAGTTGCTGATATTTCTCAACTTGTGCTTGTTCACCGCGAAATAAACCATCAAGAACTAAATAAGTAAAAAACAATGGCCATTCACATTCAATATGTTCAAATTGTTTAAGTTCACCAGGTTCATAGTGGAGGCGTTCGGTGTCTTCTAAAACTGTTTGATGTCCATCTCTTAAAAAGCGCTTACAACCATATTTTCCTGCGAGTTTACTAATAATTTCTTTAAAGGTGCGTTCTCGCAATGCTTCATCTTTGACAGCAAAAGCGGGATAACTAATAATACTTAATAACGCCGCATCAACTTCTTTAGAACCTGATTCTCTAGGTAATAATGATTCTAAAGTAATTCTGGCTCTAGCAATTTCATCTGGTAAAACATGAATTACTGATGCTTGACTACCATGAACACCAAATAAGTTTAATCCATTTATAGATTCTAAAGCTGCTTTAGCCATTCCCAAGGAACTAGCATTTAATTCTGCACTACCATGATTAATTTTATTTCCCCGTTCCCAAATGCCAAAATCTGGTGTGCGGTAAGCTCGACCAATATAATAAACTAGGTTTTGGACAAAGTTAACTTCATCCAATGTAAAAATAATTGATAATCCGCTGGCGGTCATTTGTGCCAACATTAATAAAAAGATAGATGTCGCGTCAAGTTGTAAATGTCCCCATTCATCATCACCGACAACAATATCACCCGTGGCTGTATTGTATTTGGCGTGAAGTCCATCTAATAAAGATTGTGTATGTTTAAATTTTTCAACTTTATGAGATTGTCGCATCATGGCAAACAATAGACCACGCATTAGTTTAACAACACTATGTTCAAGTTCATAAGTGCGACCATGATCATGATCTAATTTGCGATAGGCTAGGGCTAAACCCCAAACTGCTAAAATACTATACACATTATCTCGCACCCAGGCATCTGTATAATCGCCATGAGCAGTAATAGCGGTACTCGCTGGTAATAAACCAGTAATCGGGTTTTGACGCGCTAAAATAATTGTCTTAATTTGCTTGTAGTAAAAATCTAAGCGTGTTAATGGTGTGGTTGATGTGTTCATTATGGTGATGAGAAAATTTAACTTTGTTGCTGTGAGGTTGATAAATAAAAAAGTTGTATAATTCCCTCTTTTGCTGTATATAACAATCATCCAGAGGAGAATTTTTTTGAGTAGGTAGGATAGATTACAATTATAATATGCGACGTGACTCTATTTCCTATTATTTATTTCAAACATATCCAACCATACTGTTTGAATTATTGCCAAATCCCCCCGCAAATGCGGCTAATTATCGCTTCGATTCAGTAGCGGTGAAAGAACCAAAGTTTGAAATTGACGGGGTGTTTCTACCACCAGAAACCGAAACTCCTGGTGTTGTTTATTTTTGTGAGGTGCAATTTCAAAAAGATGAACGACTGTATGAGCGGTTATTTGGGGAATTATTTCTCTATTTTTACAGAAATAGGGAGCGTTTTCAAGATTGGCAAGCGGTGTTAATTTATCCAACTCGGAGTACGGAACAAGAGGATATTCACCCCTATCGCGCACTTTTAAGTTCGGAACAAGTCCATCGAGTATATTTGAATGAATTGGGAGAATTTGAGGAATTACCCCTTGATGTCAGTTTGTTGGTATTGACAACTCTAAAACAAAACAAAGCCCCAGCAGCAGCGCGATATTTAATCAATCGTTGTCAGCAGGAGTTACAAGAACCAGCAGCTAGACGTGGCATAATGGAAATAATTACCACGATTATTTCTTATCGGTTTACTCGTTTAAGTCGTGTGGAGATAGAAGCAATGTTAGGCATAAGTTTTCAGCAAACTCGCTTGTATGAAGAACTCAGAGAAGAAGCTACCGAATTAGGTATGCAGCAAGGTATGCAGCAAGGTAAACAACAAGGTAAACAGGAGGGAGAAATAAATCTGATCCTACGGTTGTTATCTAAAAGATTTGGGGAAGTTCCTAGTCAGCTAAAAATGCAGATTGAGAAGTTATCTCTGGAACAATTGGAAGCTTTAACTGAGGTGTTTTTAGATTTTGCAAGTTTAGATAATTTGGTTGTTTGGTTGCAACATTTAGAAATTTCCCAGAAGTAAAAGCCAGAGATTACTAGCGGAATCTGTAACAGTTGAATAATTTGTAATTTGTAGGGGTTTAGCAATGCTAAACCCTTACGTTTTGGTGATTGCAAAATTTTTCTTACCCATAGATTCTTAATTTGGATTCCCAATTTAACACCAGCATATTTATTGACAAATTTATCAAATCATGTATAATTAACGATATTTATTCCAAAGTATATTTTTTGCCGACAGGGGACTTATGAAACTTAAACCAATTTCCCAAATACTTTTAGGACTGACCATCACCCCCATTATCGCCTTAGCTGTACACCAACCCGGCTATGCAGGGGAAAAATTCAAGTGTAATGATAAACTGCAAAACCCTATCACATTAGCCAAAACAAGTCGCGGTTGGCAACCCATGTTAGTCTGGGAAAGTAACTATTTTAGAATCTCTAAACAAGAACGCTGTCGCATTGTTAGCAAAAGACTACAGGCATACAGTGATAATAGAATGCTCTATCTTAGAGGAGGAAAGTTTAACGGACTTCCTGTAATATGTACTGCTATTAAAGTAGGTGGTAATTGTTTAAAAGAAGATGTTGTCATTACACTC
>NZ_VIKZ01000096.1:0-5537 GCF_009711985.1 Dolichospermum sp. UHCC 0260
GAGAGCAAATCTCCAAAATGTTTTATAATTACGGATTTTATGCGTTTATAGATGGCGAATATGAGCCGCCTACACAAAATTAACCAGATTGTCAATCTAGTTTACAATTTTTTACGCTTTCTATCATAATAGGTGAAAATCTCTAATTTTGCCAGTGGACGAGAAAAAAAATTTTATTTGAGAATTGGAAGGTAGGAAAGTAGGGAAAAATTTCTTAGCAACTGACAACTGACTAATGACGCTAGAATGGGTTTTAAAGTGAAAATTCATTAATTCTAAATGTTTACCATTGACTTAAGCATCAGAAATACTGCTTTCCCTATATCAGTACAACGCAAGTCTACTGAAGATGCCGAAGCTGTTTATCAGCTAATTTTGGCAGCCATGCGCTCTGGTAATCCTGATCTTGTGGAACTCAAGTGCGAAGGCAAAACAGAGAAAAAAATTGCTGTTCGTGCTAGTGAAATTTCGGGAGTCCAGATTATCCAAAAAGATAGTGCAGCTACTAGCAGTGGTAGAGCGCCTGGCTTTGCTGCTTTTAGTGCTGAGTAACCCAAGGTGTAAACATGACAGCAGTGGGCATTGAAGTTAATAATTTAAACTTCTTTTGGCCTAATGGGGAGCAAGTGATCAAATCTTGCTCTCTTCAAGTACCTAAAGGTGAGTTTTGGATGCTTTTGGGGACCAATGGCAGTGGTAAATCTACGCTTCTGAGATTAATAGCGGGTTTACTAGCTCCTCAATCTGGGGAAGTTATGGTTTCACCTCCTGTTGGTTTTGTGTTCCAAAATCCTGATCATCAATTGGTCATGCCAACGGTTGGTGCAGATGTGGCTTTTGGCTTGGTGGCGGAAAAGTTACAACCTGCTATGGTGAAGGCTAGGGTTGAGGAAGCTTTAGGGGCAGTAAATTTATTGTCTCTACAGCGACGACCTATTTACGCCCTTTCTGGGGGACAAAAACAACGGGTGGCTATTGCTGGAGCGATCGCTCGTCACTGTGATGTTTTATTATTAGATGAACCCACTGCTTTACTAGATCCAGATAGTCAACTCGATTTAGTAGCTAGTGTGCGTAATTTAGTTAAAAGTCGCGGGATTACGGCTTTGTGGGTAACTCATCGGTTAGAAGAGTTAAATTACTGTGATGGTGCTTTTTTATTGGAAAAAGGTGGTTTAGTTGATTCCGGTGCGGCAGAACGGCTCAAACAGCGATTAATTCAAGTACACCATTAGGTTTAGTAGGAGTCACCGAGTCAGGAGTCAGGAGTCAGGAGTCAGGAGTCAGGAGTCAGGAGTCAGGAGTCAGGAGTCAGGAGTCAGGAGTCAGGAGTCAGAAAAAAGAAGAAGAAAGAAGAAGAAAGAAAAAAGAAGAAGAAAGAAGGAAGAAGAAAAAAGAAGAAGAAGTAAAAGCCCTAATTTTGAGAAATTTTTGACCAGATGCCAGAATACAGGATGCTGTATAGGTATCTGGTTTTTTACTATAGCGAAATATAAAATTTTGCAGATTGGGAAAAAATATTTTTTTAGAGAAAACAACTTCAGGAAGCCTGATTTTTAGGGGTATTTCCGGAATTATGGCTTCTATCTTAGGGTCTATTTTTGATTGAAAGAAGCATTTTTTATTTTTTGTAACATGGGGTTACAAGCAATGCTTCATTTAATATAAGTCTTATGAATGATTTTTGTTAACTCTAGATAATTGTGATTAAAAACCATGTCTCGTTCCATAGTCCCGGCCGTTCTCTTAGTAGACGGTTACAATATTATAGGCGCTTGGCCTTGCTTGATAAAAACCCGTGATTATGCCGGACTTGAGGCTGCACGGGGTGAGTTGGTGGAAGCAATGACTAATTATAGTGCTTTCCAAGGTTATGACACTCAGGTGGTGTTTGATGCTCAATATCAAAACACTCCTAGCAACAGAGAAACTATTACAGATTTTTTAACAGTACATTATACGGATTTTGGCCAGACCGCAGACACATATATCGAAAAAACCTGTGCGTCTCTCCGTCACCAAATAGCCCAATCTTTACTTTCTCGCATGATTGTCGCTACATCAGATCGGGCGCAGCAGTTAACAGTTCAAGGGTATGGTGCGGAATGGTTGTCAGCGCATCAGCTATGCGGTGAAGTGGAAACTACTGTTTGTCGGATGCGCCATAGGTATCAGTCACAGAAACAACCTAAAAGTAGATTTCTGATGAATGGAATTGATGCTAAAGCCAGACAAAGACTAACGGAATTACGCATGGGATTATAGATTTTATAATTGATAAATCTCTGAATGTCGCTGCTGGAAAGGGTTTGGGGTCTTAAAAGTGAGAGGTTTCAGCAGCAACCAAAAAAAATTTAAAAAATTTTGCCAAAACCACTTGCATTAATTTGGATTTCGGTTTATTATAGCTAAAGTTAAGAGCGTTCCTCAGTAGCTCAGTGGTAGAGCGATCGACTGTTAATCGATTGGTCGCTGGTTCGAATCCGGCCTGGGGAGTTTAAATAAATAAAGCATGAGGCAGAAAATAATCAGCTTCATGCTTTGTTTTTTGTCTGCAAACAAATATGACAGCTTGTCTTTTGACATTGTTGCTATTAATACGAGAAAATCATAATCAGTAATTGTTGTTACCGGGTGTGAGTTCAGAAATATGAATAAGAGTTGTTTTTTTCTGCCAGTTTCTTTACTAAGTTTACTGGTAGTTGTTCCTGTCGTGGCTGCTGATAATCAAAATAATGAAAATGCAGTAAATTCAGATATTCCTAGTTTAAATGAAATCGAATTACCCACCACAAATGCTGAATTATTAACTCAACAACCAGCAGTAAATGAAGTTAAACAAGAACCTACACCAGAACCAGATTTAAATCCTACAAATGATCCGGATATATCTATAGAAACCATTGGCGAAAAAGATATTCTTCCCGAATCTACTCCTACTTATGTAATTGAAAAAGCAGAACTTCAAAAACAGGGTGCAACTAGCGTTGCTGATGTTTTAAAAAAAATGCCCGGTTTTGCTATCAATGATGTTGGACATGGTGCAGATATTCACACAGGTACATACTATCGAGGAGCTTCAATTAATCAGTCTGTATTTCTGATTAATGGCAGACCAATTAATAGTAATATCAATACATATCATGGTGGAACAGATTTAAATAGTATTCCTGTAGAGGCTATTGAAAGAGTTGAATTATATAGCGGTACCGCTGCTTCCTTATATGGTTCTTCAGCCTTTGGCGGAGTTGTCAATATCATTACTAAAGAAGGTTATGGTAAACCTAAATTAACTGGTAGTGCAGAATTTGGCTCATTAAATTTAAATAATCAACAGGTAACTTATGGGGGTTCAACGAATAAAGTTAAATACAACTTTAGCTTTGAAAGATTTTTTATAGATAACCGTTATCTTGTTCCTGTTGGTGCAGCAAATCGTGATACCCAGGGATATTTATTTAATGCTGATACAGCTACAAGCACTTATTTTGGTAGTGTCGGAATAGATTTAGATCCTAAAAACTCTTTGAATTTAGATGTAACTACACTCAGTAGTCGTCGGGGGTTAATTTATTTCGGTTTCCCTTTACAAAAAGACCGATTAGATCATGATGGTTTAAATCTTGGCTTATCTTGGAAAACTCGACTTGGTAAGGAAGAAAATTCTAATTTAACAACTACATTGGGTTATAACCGAGACTATTTTAGCACTTATGGACCAACTGGGGCAACATTTTACAGAACCGGAATTTTAGATACTCAACAATTCAAAACTCGGATAGATCATGAATGGAAAATTACTCCAAATAATCAATTACGATGGGGGTTGGATTTAAAAAATACTGATTTAATTGGTGATGTTATTAGTACAAATCCTGCCCTAATTTCTAAAAACGAAAAAGAAGATAGAAGTGTTTTAAATACGGCTTTATTTGCTGTGAATACTTGGAAAATTAGCGATACTTTCCAAACTGATTTAGGAGTAAGACAAAACTTTGATAGCCAATTTGGGAATTATTTTCATCCTAGTTTTGGTTTAAGTTATGCTGTTAATCCAGCTATTGCATTGCGTGGAAGTTGGGCAGGGGCGCAACGCAATCCTGGGTTGGATCAATTATATGTTTTTGATACGGTTCATAATTGGAATCCTAACCCAGATTTAAAACCAGAAATTGGTTCTACTTGGACTGCGGGAATAGATATGAGATTGTCGGAAAAATTGTTAGGAAAATTTACTTATTTTGGGAATAGTTTAGATAATCGTTTGGGCGTAATTAATGGTAAATGGCAAAATATTGGTTTAGTTGATACTAATGGTTTAGAAGCTGCATTGCAATTAAAAATTGCCCGTGAGTGGTCAACTTTTCTCAACTACACTTATACAGATGCTCAAATCAAAACTGGCACTGAAAAAGGATTACAGTTAGGGTTAATTCCCTACTCTTTGCTGCAAACTGGAATTGGTTATCAAAACAATGGGTGGCAAGGCAATTTATATGCTACTTATAATAGTGGTTCTCGTCGTTCTATTTTTAGTAGAAATCTACCGGGAGAAAGAAGTACAGATTTTGCACCGTCTTTCTTTAATTTAGATTTTAGTGGCCGGATTCCTGTCAGTAAAAATTTGGGACTAACTTTTTACCTAGAAAATATTCTGGGTGAACAATATGAACGAGTTAATCGGATTTATAGCCCTGGTTTTACTTTCCGTGTGGGTTTAAATTCTAGTTTATAATTAGTATGTTTGGGTTGAAAATTAGCCACTGAGTTTTTCGCTTACCAAGTGTTCCTATAAAAACAAAAACCCCAGAAGTAAAACTTCTGAGGTATAAAGAGTTTTAGGAACGATTGAGAACAATAGCAATCTTGTGATCAGTTGGAGTAGGCAATCTTTAGACTGATCACAAGCTGGCTTTGTCAGCATCTCAAACTAAGAACCTAAAAGCCCACAGGTCAACTACTTAAATACTCTAGCAGGGGTCTTTTTATCACAGTAGCCAAGTTGGCGTTTTTTTAAATAATTTATTTCATGCTTCATGTGGTATTAACGATTACCTAATTTAAATTTCTATTACTAATAATTAAATAACATCTATCAAAAGGTAGATATTACAAAAGGGGTATGACTAACCTGACGTTATCAGAAGAATTCCGCACTTCTGAAAATACTTGTTTAAGGGTTGAAGGAGCGACAATAGACACTACCACATTTATAGAAACTAAAATTTCGGTAGCTATCAAAGTTAGGAAAAAAGAGTGAATCCAGAAATACAGATTTTTTTATTTGAGAGTAATATTGTTAATTGCAATGGGATAAAGGTCATTTTCAATACTGTTCATCTAAGAACATTTTTGCTTTATTAAATCTAAATTAACCATTGTATTAAATGG
This sequence comes from Dolichospermum sp. UHCC 0260, assembly GCF_009711985.1. NCBI lineage: Bacteria > Bacillati > Cyanobacteriota > Cyanophyceae > Nostocales > Aphanizomenonaceae > Dolichospermum > Dolichospermum sp. UHCC 0260. The sequence goes on from NZ_VIKZ01000096.1 coordinate 5,392, forward strand.
AAAACCATCATAAATATCGACAAAAAACTGCGCTGATTACAGGATCAGCACATGGAATTGGCTACCAATTAGCTTATGTTTTTGCTAGTCATAGTTACAATCTGGTTTTAGTAGATAAAGATCAAGAAAAACTTGCGGTAATTGCT
>NZ_VIKZ01000097.1:0-5483 GCF_009711985.1 Dolichospermum sp. UHCC 0260
TGGCGTATCACTCAACCGAGAACTGCGGTTACTCCTAAAAGAATGGAATTTGGGTATAGGGGAAAAAACAGCAGTAGAAGTAGCACAAAAAAGATTAATTCAAAGACTACAATTACCCGAATCTATAGCTTTATCAGCACTGCAAGAAATTTTAAAACAAGATGAATTATATAATGTTGAAGAATTTATATCTAATCGAGATTTATTAAAGTCGCTTTTGAGCATTGTATTATTAGCTAGTGATTGGGAAGAAATAGCTGTATCTGCTGCAGAGTCAGTACAAGAACAGATAATTTATCAAGTAGGAATTAATCAGATTTCTGCATAAAAATGAATTTCTTCCTTTGCGTCTTTGCTCCTTTGCACCTTTGCGCGAAACAAAAACACTAGTTCATTTACCTAAAAATAGCTATAAAAAGGTGCGTTTCTTAACGCACCCAAAAAAACATTAACTATCAGTTTTCATCTTCCAACCTGGTTTCACAACCTGACGACTGCGTGCAATAACCAAAGAATCATCAGGGACATCTTCCGTTACCGTTGAACCTGCGGCTATGTAGACATCATTCCCCAGAGTAATAGGTGCAACTAAAACACTATTAGAACCGGTTTTGGTGCGATCGCCTATAATTGTTCTATGCTTCTTCACACCGTCATAATTAGCAGTAATTGTCCCCGCACCAACATTTACATGAGATCCGGCTGTCGTATCACCTAAATAGGAGAGATGTGATACATTAGTGCGATCGCCTAATTGGGTATTTTTCAACTCCACAAAATTACCAATTCGACAATTAGCACCCACCTTAGCATGACCACGTAAATGGGCATAGGGTCCAATTCGAGTTTGAGATTGAATAATACTATCTGTAACTACAGAATAGAGAACAGTGACATTTTCACCTAATTCACTATTTTCAATTAAACTCCCCGGACCAATGCGACTACCAGCTTGAATTATCGTTTTTCCGCGCAAATGAGTTTGCGGTTCAATAATCACATCTGGTTGTAATTCCACCGTTTCATCAATCGTAATACTGGTAGGATCTATTAGCGTTACACCTGCTAACAACCATTTTTCCTTAATCCGTCTTTGCAAAATATCGTTAGCTGTTGCTAATTGCAATCTATCATTAATTCCCAAAATTTCTTGGTAATCTTCCACATCTACAGCCATTACCTTACCAACCTGAGTTACAGCATCAGTTAAGTAATATTCTTTTTGGGCATTATTTGCTTCTAATTGAGGTAAAAACTTTGCTAAATCTGGCCAACGGAAACAGTAAATACCAGCATTCACGCGGTCATTTTCTCTTTGGGTAAGAGTGCAATCTTTGTCCTCAACTATTTTTTGGACAATACATTCACTGTTACGAAAAACTCGTCCGTAACCTTGAGGATTTGACAATTGTGCGGTGAGGATAGTACAAGAATTTTGATTTTCTTGGTGAGTTTGTAAGAGGTTGTTTAAAGTTTCCGTCCGTAATAAAGGGACATCACCATTTAAAATCAATAAATCCCCAGTGTAACCTTCTAAATGGGGAAGCAATTGTTGGATAGCATGACCTGTGCCTAATTGTACAGTCTGTTCCACAAACTCCACACCATGAATTGCATTCATAGCCGTTTTTACTTCTTGGGACTGATAGCCAACAATTACTAATCTGCGTGAAGGTAAAAGGGGTTCAGCACTTTCAATAACGCGTTCGACTAAAGATTTACCACCTAAAGAATGTAAAACTTTAGGCAGATTTGATTTCATTCTTGTGCCTTTTCCTGCCGCGAGAATTGCTACAACAACCATAGTTATATATCAGTAAATTTGCGATAAATGCTGTTTTGATTTGCTCCCTTCCAGGTCAAATCATATCAGTTAATCATCTGTAGTGGGAGTCTTCTGGAGATTTTAGATGAAAAAGAACCCATCCCACTGTTAGCGGGAATAGTCTCAATTAATGAGAATACCTTAACAAGTAAGCGATGTATCCAAATTTCGATATTTCTTTTTCGGCACAAACTCGATATACTGACTTCAATCGGCATAAATTAAATATATGAACGTTGAAGAAGCATTACAAATTTTAGATACAGTTGTCTTTAATAAAGTTAACAGACACTTGAAAGATGTGGAGATAATTATCCTGAAAGGATCTTGGCAAGGTCTAAATTATGATGAAATTGCCAATAATGGAGGTTATACAGCCAAATATCTCCGCCAAGATGTAGGTTTCAAATTGTGGAAATTACTTTCAGAAGCATTAGGAGAAGAAGTTAATAAAACTAATTTTCGTGCAGCAGTTGAACGTTCGCATCTTAACAATAACAACATTCTACAAACAGAATTACATCAAAATATTTCTAATCCCATCAAAAATGAATTTTTACCAGAATACCCAAAAGGTTCAGTTCCTCTAAATTCTGTATTTTACATTCAACGAAATCTAATAGAAGAACGTTGTTATGATACAATTCTCCAGGCTGGTTCTCTAATTCGGATTAAAGCTCCAAATCAAATGGGTAAAACCTCCCTACTTGATAGAATTATCGCTCACTCAAATCAGCAAGGTTATCATACAGTAAGATTAAATTTTTTACAAGCAGAAACAACCGTTTTTAATGATTTAGATAAATTTTTACGCTGGTTCTGTGCTTATGTTGGTCACAAATTAAAATTACCTTCTTTATTAAATGAATCTTGGGATGAATATAGAGGTAGTATTATTAATTGCACTACATATTTTGAAGATCATATTTTAGCAGAAATCAATAATAATTTAGTTTTAGCATTAGATGAAGTAGATAGAGTTTTTCAATATCCTGAAATTTCCCAAGGTTTTTTTGCCATGTTACGAAGTTGGCATGAAGAAGCTAAAACTGTAGATATTTGGGAAAAATTACGATTAGCTGTAGTCCATTCCACCGAAAATTATGGGTCATTAGATATCAATCAATCCCCCTTTAATGTTGGCTTAGTAGTGGAATTAACAGAATTTACCAAAGAACAAATAAAAGTTTTAGCCCACAATCATCAACTTGATTATAATCAAAATCAATTACAGCAATTAATGTCTCTAGTTGGGGGACATCCATATTTAATTAGATTGGCACTTTATCATCTAGCACTTGGGGATATAACTTTGGAAAATTTATTGCAAAATGCGCCAACAAATGCCGGAATTTACGAAGAACATTTGCGGCGATTTTTGCATACTTTTAAAATTAATCCTCATCTAACTCAGGCATTCCTAGAAGTAGTTACGGCTCAAAAACCTGTAAGCGTAGAAACAATTTCAGCATATCAACTTTACAGCATAGGATTAGTAAAGAGAATAGGAGATAAATTAACACCAAGTTGTCAGTTATATCAACAATATTTTCGAGAACATTTGCAGAATTAAAATCAATATTTGTATTCGTGAAATTTTTTCCTAACGTCTTCTATTTGCACAAGATAAAGGATAACGTTTGCCTCTCCAGGTAGTCCAACCGATAGCCCGACCTGATTTAACATTGTATCTTAAAAACCAGTTATCTTGTTCTTGACCTAAATAACGAATTGAGAGAGATGTTGAATTTGCAGAATGTTTTGCTAGTGACACCCATGCACTACCATTATCACTGAACTGTCCTACAACCTTAACACCTGATGTAGTCCTACAGACATCACCATCACACTGAGTTTGCGGGTCATCAACTACAAGCCACTGCATTTTGGCATTACGACCATCAATATTACAATCCCATGAGCCAAAATACCACTGAGTGACCACCTGTGAAGCATTAATTGTCCCAGGATTAAATAATAATCCACAGGGAATCAGCATTAAACCTAACAAACACTTTTGGAGTAACTTCATAATTTTGATTGGGGAAGTAAATTGATAAAACCTAATGAAAATTCCTATTGACTAGGACAGTCTGGACTTGGCCCCTTTAAAGAAAAACCATCAACTTGCACCCAACTATCTTGTCCTAAAGCCCACAAACCTGTAAAGATGTTATAAGTTGAAGCGTTCCCAGTTCTAAATTGTAGTGTTAATTTTGTATACTCTGATAAATTAGCAAATTTGAGTTCAGACCAAACTTTTTGTTGACTATCACGCACTCCGAAATATCCATCCGTAACATTGCCTGATGTTCTCACATAAGCTTCTAAGATATAGTTAGAATTTGGTTTGAGACGTACTTGTTGACGAATACCATTCCAACCGGAAACATTCCGCATCCAGGCATTATTTTCACCTTTAAAACTATATCCTTTCTTAATATCAAAACCTGCACGTCCTTCAGTTTGCCAATAAGAAGATGGCTGTTGCTCAAAATCAAGATTGCTATAAGGTGCTGCACATGAAGCTTGTGCTTGGTTGATGCCAATGTTGGTTAATAATATTGAACTAACAGCCACAGTAAAAATCAGGGGAAACGCATCTAAATTTTATTGACAAAATACCGATTTAATGCGTAAACCAATAAATCCTCATTTATCGTTTGATTGATTTTTTCAGAGTCATAGTGATGGAATAAAATATTGTCAATAATGGTCGTTAATGCGAATATTTTGGTCATTATTGAGATTAAATTGCCCTTATTGATAAGATGCGTTTCCCCTGCAGTAAAAATGTTAGTTAATAAGCCTTTGGTAAGTAAGTTGTGAGTTTGACGTAATTTAATTAATGACATGAAATATCTCCAATATTTTATAGCAGTGAATATTTTATGAAAGTCAACTCTATTCATTAGATATTAGGAAAAAAAGTAGTTTTGATTGACGAACAAGATTACCCTACCGATAGAGAGGATTGAAAATCCTAAATGACGCATCCTGTGCAAATAAATCGCTACCATCTGAGCGTTCTACCCACAACTCAAAATTCTTGTGTCGGATGTAGTGTCCAGGAAAATTGAGAGATTCCAATGTCCAACGAGCATCATCACCAAAGAGTCCACCTTTAATGCAAAAAGTAGCATCTTCCCTAAAAAGCTGCTGATTGATCATCCTTGACAACAGCAGTCGGAAATTTTCGTGTCTCAAGAAATGACCTGGAAAGTTTACAGATTCAAATGAAGAGCATTTGCTATTAGCTAATCCCCGAACAATTTTGAAACTTGCGTCTTTTCTTCCGAGTTCGTTATTAATTGGCTCTATGTAGCCCAATAAATTTCTGTGGCGAATATAGCGATCGGGAAAGTTATACGAACGAAAGGACTGAACTTGACCGTACAAACTTTTATATTGGGCATAAACGGAAGATGATGATGTTAGCACAATCCCACAGACTGACAAACCTAAAGTTGAAATACTCAAGAATCTTTTTAGTAGGTTAAATTTCATGATTGTTCCAATTTCCTATTGATTTGAATTATGCTTTGAAGTTTGATATTGGCGATTCCCTCTAGGAATACGCCGTAGGTATTATGGGGCGCGGAAAATCTCTCCACCGGTGCTAACGACCCAAGGACTACCGCTAGAGTCAACAGCTATC
>NZ_VIKZ01000098.1:0-4843 GCF_009711985.1 Dolichospermum sp. UHCC 0260
TGGGAAATTCTACCATCTACAATTACAACTAATTTTCAAGGTTCAGCCCAGGTTTTTAATCAGTCTTTTGGAAATCTAGGCTGGTTATTACTAATATCCATTGTGGTAATTTATCTAATTCTTGGTATTCTTTATGAAGATTTTATTCACCCAATTACCATTCTTTATGGTTTACCTTCTGCGGGTTTTGGTGCTTTGTTGACGCTGTATATTTTTCAAGTGGAATTAAATCTTTATTCGTTTATTGGCATGATTTTATTAGTCGGTATTGTCAAGAAAAATGGGATCATGTTAGTAGATTTTACCATTGAGTCCCAACGTCAAGACGGAAAAAGTCCAACAATGGCAATTTATCAAGCTTGTTTAGTGCGTTTTTGTTATATTAATATTATTCAAATGATCAATTATATATGCAAACAATTGATAAAAAGTCAACTAAAAAAGCATGGGTTCGGGCAATATCTCAACCTGCAACGGAATTTTCTGCCACTCAATTACCGATTCTTGCAGGTAAAATCCCCGATGGTTTGCGGGGTACACTGTACCGGAATGGACCAGCAAGACTAGAACGGAATGGTGTTGGGGTGGGACATTGGTTTGATGGAGATGGGGCAATTCTGGCTGTTAATTTTACCAATGTCGAAGCAGTTGGGGTTTATCGTTATGTGCAAACCACTGGTTATCAAAAAGAAACTGCTGCGGGTAAATTGCTTTATGGTAATTATGGCATGACTGCACCAGGAATTATCTGGAATCAATGGATAAAACCTGTGAAAAATGCGGCGAATACTTCAGTTTTGGCATTACCTAATAAACTTTTGGCATTGTGGGAAGGTGGTAAACCTTATGCTTTAGATTTGCAAACTTTAGAAACTTGTGGTGAAGATGATTTAGGAAGTTTAACTAAGGAATTAAGTTATTCTGCCCATTATAAGCAGGAAAAAAATACAGGGGAAATTTTTAATTTTGGTGTAAGTCCTGGATTAAATGCCACAATTAATGTTTATAAAAGTGACTCGACTGGCAAAATTATCCAAACAGCAATACATGAATTAGAAGGAGTACCACTAATACATGATTTTGTGTTAGCGGGACAGTATCTTGTCTTTTTTATTTCCCCAGTGCGGTTAAATCTTTGGCCTGTTTTGTTAGGGATAAGGAGTTATAGTGATTCCCTAGAATGGCATCCTGAATTGGGAACTAAAATTATAGTGCTAGATAGAGAAAATTTATCTTTAGTCAGTCGAGGAGAAACTGAATCTTGGTTTCAGTGGCATTTTGCTAATGGTTATGTAGATAATAGTGGTGCGGTAATTGTGGATATTGCCCGTTATGAAGATTTTCAAACTAATGAATATCTTCGAGAAGTAGTTACCGGGGAAACTCACACAATTGCTAATAGTACATTTTCACAAGTTCAACTTAATCCTTTAACTGGCAAGGTAATTAAAATTGAACAACTTTCAAATCAACATTGTGAGTTTCCTAGTGTTCCTCCCCAAAATGTAGGTCTATTCTCTCGCTATACTTATATGTCAGGATTTCAACCAGGAACAGATGCTAGTAAGGAACTTTTAAATAGTATTGCTTGTTTTGATCACAAAACTGGAACTTTAACACAAGCAAACATAGGAGAAAATCGCTATCCTTCCGAACCTATTTATGTACAAAATCCGCAAAACTCTGAACAAGGTTGGGTGTTAACTGTGGTTTATAATGCTCATACTCATAGTAGTGAAGTTTGGGTATTTGCGAGTGATAGGTTAAATGCAGAACCTGTTTGTAAACTGGGATTACCCAGCGTTATCCCCCACAGTTTTCACGGTACATGGAAACCTGCTTAGAAAAATCCAATCATAGGAATTACGAACCGCAGAGGACACAGAGGACACAGAGGTTAGAGAGGAATGGGAGTTGAAAATAATTTCTGTGTAAGTCCTAAATCAATGTAGGGGTGGGGTTTTCCCACGTTTTAACTTGAGGACTTGATTTGTAATTGTAAAGTTTTGTAACGATATAGATAACATTACTCTGCATTCACAGAAGAACTCATAGAACGAAAAATCAATTCCCCAAATCTATGAATCTTCAACTTTTTATCTCACGCAGAGGCGCAAAGGACGCAGAGAAAAGGAAAATATGAAGAAACTATTAATAAGAAGAATCTCTTTTTTATTACTTGCTATGTTGGTGACTGTTTTCATTACATTTACTCATGCTGTCGCTCAGGAAGTACCATTTTATTGGGACTATATCAACGTTAATATTGATGTGCAAACTAACGGAGATATGTTAGTTACAGAAACACAAAAGTATGTTTTTACATCAGATTGGACAAATCAAAGATATCGCTATATTCCTTTAGATAAAGTTGATGAAATTAAGGATGTAACGGTTCAAGAAAATAATAAAATTATTCCTAGTGAAACTGGAATTGAAAATAATCAATTTTGGATTCGTTGGCAACATCAATTAAAAGCACCAGAATCACATATTTTTGTAATTAAATATCGTGTAGTTGGTGGACTGCATATTAATGGTGATAATACTCAAGTTTACTGGAAAGCCATTTTTGCTGACCGTAAAGCCCCCATTCAAGCAGCAAAAGTTCAGGTACAACTGCCAGAAGCTTTATCAGGTAAAGTCGAAGATTTTCAAAATTTTGGTATACCAGCTACAGCCAGTCAAGTAAATCCAAAAACATTGGAATTTGTAGCAAATCAGGCTATTCCACCCCAGGAAGAGTTAGAAGTTCAGGTAACATTCAAGAGTGAAATTCTCAATATTCCTCAAGCTAATTGGCAAAAAAGCGGGTTTTTCGACTTTGATAAAGTTTTTAATTTAACTAACTTTATGTTTCTGATCTTTTTTGCCCCAATTGCCTATTACATATTTTCAGCAATCAATGATCGAAAATGTCCTGAATGTGAAAAATTTACCCTCAACCGGAATTCTAGAATATTAGTTGCTGCAACCACTAGCCATACAGGAAGGCAAAGAGTAACCCACCACTGCACAAACTGCCCATACCATAACGAGTTTGAACAGGTGATTCCAGTAATTAGTGAAAGTAGTGGCGGCGGTGGTGGCGGCGGCGGTGGTGGCGGTGGTGGCGGCGGTGGTGGTGGCGGCGGCGGCGGCGGTGGCGGTTGATAGCCAGTTAGCACTTACACCTCATCTCAAGTAGCAGTTATTAGTAGCAATTCTCATGTTTTGCACTATAGCGAAGGTATTGATAAATCTGAAAAGTTCTTAATTGAAAAAGGAAAACAAAATGAAATTATCAAAATTAACAAGTTTGGTTTTTGTATTAGGAGCAATATTATATAGCTCTAAAGTTGATGCTCAAAATGTGCCAAATGTTTTAGATTCAGGAAGAGAATCAAGATTACTGTTAGTACAAGTTAACCCTCAAGATGCAGAATCATATTTCAAGCGAAGTGAAGTCCGATTTGAATCAGGAGATTTAAAAGGGGCGATTGAAGATTTAAACCAAACCCTGCGTCTTAATCCTAACTTTGCACAAGGTTACAGTAATAAAGGTGTTGTTCGTTGTGCATTAGGAGATTTAAAAGGGGCAATTGAAGATTACAACCAAGCCCTGCGTCTTGATCCTAGTCTTGTAGAAGCATACTACAATAGAGGTAATGCACACGGTGCATCAGGAGATATGAAGGCTGCGATTGAAGATTACAACCAAGCCATACGGATTAATCCTAACATTGTACTAGTTTATAATAATCGGGGTCTTGCTCGCAAAATATTGGGAGATGTAAAAGGGGCAGTAGAAGATTACAATCAAGCCCTGCGTCTTAACCCTAATCAGGGAGAAGCCTACTATAACCGGGGTCTTGCCCGCAAGATATTGGGAGATTTAGAAGGAGCAATAGAAGATTACAATCAAGCCCTACGTCTTAACCCTAATCAGGGAGAAGCCTACTATAACCGGGGTCTTGCCCGTGTTGAATCAGGGGATATAAAGGAAGCAATAGAAGATTTAAACCAAGCCCTGCGTCTTAACCCTAATGATGCAGAAGCCTACTTTAACCGGGGTTTTACCCGCAAGATATTGGGAGATTTAGAAGGAGAAATAGAAGATTACAATCAGGCTTTGCGTATTAATCCTAATTTTGCAGAAGCATACAATAATCGGGGTCTTGCCCGCCGTGCATCAGGAAATATAAAAGGTGCAATTGAAGATTACAATCAAGCTTTGCGTATTAATCCTAATATTGAACGGGTCTACCTAAATAGAGGTACTGCCCATGCTCTATCAGAAAATAGGAAAGCAGCAATTGATGATTTCACTCAATCACTACGTATCAATCCTAACTTTGCACTAGCCTACCTCAACCGAGGTACTGCTCGCCGTGCATTAGGAGATAAAAAAGGGGCTACTGCCGATTTTCAGAAAGCATCTGCACTATTTCAGCAACAAGGAAAAATAGCTGAATATCAATATACTCTCAATTTAATTCTGAAGATAAACATTGAGCCAAAATAGGCAAAAATGTTTTTGCTGCTTTATAGCAATCTTAAGAATATATCACGATTAAATTAACCTAATCAAATGGATGAATTAGAAGCAAAAATCCTCCAACTTATTCAACAAACCTGTCAACATCCTAGTGGTAGTCTTGCCCGTCAAAAAGGATTAAATCAGATTATTTTACTAATTCAAAAAACAGGTAAATTATTGCGTGGTGCAGGTATACCTGATGCTGAAGAAGCTTTACAGGAAACTTGGTGGTATTTTTGCCGTAATCTTTGTGAAGCTACTAGCGCAAAAGAACCTTATACTCCTGATAAAAGTAGCGTGATTACTTGGATTAACAATTACCCA
>NZ_VIKZ01000009.1:0-76168 GCF_009711985.1 Dolichospermum sp. UHCC 0260
TTCATAGTCGGAGAATCGCATTCTTCGGGTAATAGTTCCACTTCCTACCCCCATCGCTTGTTTGTTCTGCGAGTCATTCCTTTGCTTACCGTAGTCGCGGAAATTAAATTCGTGATCCCCCAGTTTTTCAGCGAGAAATGGGAGGTTCCATTCGCTGTCTTCGTCTAGTAATCCTGTAATAACAACAGGTTTTACTTCTTTGCGATATTGGTCTTTAAATATATCGGGCGTTAGAGATGATAGGTCTACACGGCTAATTGTTTGAACCATATTTTAACGTGAGTTTAACAGTGAGAGAAAGGCAGAAAGCTTGCTCAGAGAGGATTTGAGTAAATACAGAGGAAAAATAACTAAAATTTATGGAGAAGAGGTGAAAAAAGCATAAAAAACACTGAGACTAAAAATATCAAAGAAAATAGGGAGTATCCACTATTTATACCATCATATCATATCTCACCTTGTTACTGAAGTATCGGCTCAATAAGTAGGGGAAAAAGAAAAAAATCTTAATGTTAAAGCAACTGGCGTAATCAGAATCACCTTCTCAAAACTTTTCAGACATCCTCTGAGTCTGCTTGTTGATAAAATACCAACGGCATTAAACCGAAACATTGAAAATTGGTGATAAATTCATGGACAATAACGAACTACCTTTATGTACACACAATCTCAGAGTCGGTTTGGTGGGAACAGGCTATGCGGCCAAGCTCAGGGCTGAGGCGTTATTACAAGATCCTCGAACTGATTTAATAGCCATAACTGGCAATCCCGAAAGGACAGCGGTTTTAGCCCAGGAATACGCAACTGAAGCGATGGATTCTTGGCAACAGCTAGTAGAACGGGAAGATTTAGATATGGTGGTGATCTGCACCATTAATCAAGATCATGGTAAAATTGCTTATGCTGCCCTATCTAGCGGTAAACACGTCATTGTTGAATATCCTTTGTCTGTAGATGTCAAAGAAGCTGAAGAACTGATTGCTTTAGCAAAAACAGTCAACAAGCTTCTGCACGTCGAACACATTGAATTATTGGGTGGTTGGCATCAAACTTTAAAACAATACCTAGACCAAATTGGTGATTTGTTTTATGTTCGCTATAGTACCCTGAATCCCCAGCATCCAGCCCCGCGTAAGTGGACTTATAATCATGGGATGTTTGGCTTTCCCCTAATTGGGGCATTATCTCGGTTACATCGTCTGATTGATTTGTTCGGTGAAGTCTTCACTGTCAATTGTCACCAACGATATTGGCAAACTGAGTCTGATTATTACCAAACCTGTTTATGTTCAGCCCAATTATGCTTTGACAGTGGATTATTGGCACAGGTAATTTATGGCAAAGGTGAAACTTTGTGGCAATCAGAACGCAAATTAGAAGTTCAAGGTGAAAAAGGGGAAATAATTCTCGATGGTGATACCGGAATGTTAGTCTTAGCAGCAGGAACAAAGTTGATTGAAGTGGGAACGCGACGGGGTTTATTTGCCAAAGATACAACTATGGTATTAGACCATCTATTTGATGGTAGTCCCTTATATATCACCCCAGAACAAAGCTTATATGCTCTCAAGGTAGCAGATGCTGCACACAGAGCAGCAACAACTGGATTAACTATATTTTTAAAAGAGTAGATAGAAAATTAATGAAAATCGAAACCATAGTCATTTTATCCCAACGAGAAATCGAAAAAATGCGCCGTGCTGGCAGCTTGGCCGCCAAGTTATTACAACATTTAGAACCTTTGGTTAAACCGGGAGTTAGCACTCTACAATTGAATGATGAAGCGGAAAGATGGACTCAAAAGCATGGAGCAAAAAGCGCTCCTTTAGGTTATAAAGGTTATCCTAAATCTATTTGTACCAGTGTGAATGAGGTGATTTGTCATGGTATTCCCAATGCTAAACAAATTCTCAAGGATGGGGACATTATTAATATAGATGTTACGCCTATTGTTGAAGGTTATCATGGTGATACATCAAAAACATTTCTAGTGGGTAATCCTTCCCCCACAGCCCAAAAGTTAGTAGAGGTAACCCAAGAGTGTTTGCGGTTGGGGATTGCAGAAGTAAAACCAGGGGCAAAAATTGGGGATATTGGGGCAGCGATTCAAGAGTATGCGGAGTCTTTCGGCTTTTCTGTGGTGCGGGATTTTGTGGGACATGGAATCAGCAATATTTTCCATACTGCACCGGATGTTCCCCATTATGGCATCAGAGGTAGAGGCAAGAAACTTAGAGCCGGGATGGTGTTTACTATTGAACCAATGATTAATGAAGGCACTCACGAAGCCGAAATGCTGAATGATGGTTGGACTGCGGTAACAAGCGATCGCTTACTTTCTGCTCAATTCGAGCATACCATAGCTGTCACGGAAGATGGCGTAGAAATTCTGACTTTGCCAGAAAATTTATAGTCACCGAGTCACCGAGTCAGGAGTCACCGAGTCAGGAGTCACCGAGTCAGGAGTCACCGAGTCAGGAGTCAGGAGTCACCGAGTCAGGAGTCAGGAGTCACCGAGTCAGGAGTCAGAAAGAAGGAAGAAGGAAGAAGGAAGAAGGAAGAAGGAGGAAGGAAGAAGGAAGAAGGAAGAAGGAAGAAGGAAGAAGGAAGAAGGAAGAAGGAGGAAGAAAGAAGGAAGAAGGAGAAAATGCTTTTTATTGTCAACGAATTTGAACGTTGATTTTATAAGTTTTTAACGGTGGAAGATTTCTTTCCCAGGGACGTAAATAGTGAAGTTTTAGCATGGTTAAGCCCGAATTTTGGGCTAAAAACCGGAAAACTTGATTTTCAGATGCTCCTGGGGCTTCTGCTTCTATTGGTTTTAATACTGAATCTCCCAAAGATTTGAGTTTATCAGGATCATTTTTAATAATTTGCCAACTATAGCCTGTTCCTGGGTTGGTTAACAATTCAACAATCATAATATTACCTTTTTGAATAATAATCTGACTGTTATTGTTAGTATCGTTGACAGTGATTTCTGAGTTAGACATGGGAGGAGTAGCAGCATTACTAACTTGAAAAATAATGGTCAAGGTAGTTAGCAGAGAAATAATCAAAAAGACTCGCTTGGTAAAAGTCATAATTTTAATCTACCTTGTCGAGTGAATTCAAAAAAATCAATTTAGGTCAGATAAAACTTGCGCTTTACCCAACCTAAAATCAAAAAATTATCGAGAGATGTTTTTGGAATTAACTTTAATTAATTCTGGATTGATTTGGAAGATGTTGATTTTTTTCAACAAGTCAGGAGAAAGCTTGTAGAAGTTGCTTCTGGCTTGAGTCCAAGCTGCGCCATAACCGATGCTATTACTGTTATAACCAATCCACATATAACCATTGTCACCCCAACCTGTACCCCAAGAATTTTTGATTAACCAAGCTTGTTTTTGATCATCCCAACCAATGAGGGTGACACCATGATTGATAGGACCTTGTGCTTGTTCGTTAAATACGCCGCTAACATAACCTTGGAAAGCAGGAGTAACCCGCACTGCAACTGTTAGGGGTCCATGTTTACACATAGCCTGTTTCATTTCTGCAACTGTGGGAATTCCACCATCAGGTTTAACATATCCCCAGGCTATGGAACGGTAGGGAGTGGCTATGCTGGGGTTGTAGGGATTATTGGTTGCTGTATAGGGTACAGTAGCTTCGGTAGCTGTGCCTTTGCTAATGAGGAAATCAAATGCTTTAGACCACCAACCACCACCACAACTACCTGAACCACCCCAGTTGATAATTTGCTGTTCTGAAGCATCAGCAGCAGTGTTATTACGAATTAGATTACTACCTTCGTATGCTCCCAAGGTAGCAAATGCCCAACAACTGCCGCAACCTCCTTGGTTCCGAACTGGGGTAACTTTATTGAAAGTCCGCCAATCAAAGGATTTTGCGGAAGCAAAGCAGCCACGAGCTTTAATTAATTGTAATTCAGGGATTACTCCTGGATTAATGCGTTCAAATTTTTCGCGTTCGGCTAAATCAATATTTAAGATTTGTGCAGCAACGGCATTTTGGATATTAGCCTGTGTTGGTAAATCATCTGGTGCTTTGGTGGCGGCTAGTTGCTCTAGTTTATAATCTAAGGCTGTGGTGTAACCTACCTCAAAAGTTAGATTTTTTGACTGGATATCACGGCGTAATTCCAGTATTTGATTTTTAATGATTAAGGGAGCTTTTTGTTCTCGTTCAAGATAAAGGGGATTGATTTTTATTTGAGATAAATTTCTCTCTACAGTTGAAGAAGCGGGAATTCTTATTTGGCGTTGAATTGGTTGAGCAAAAGCTATGTTTTGGAAGATTCCCAAACTCAATAAAGCCGCACTAGATATTTGCAGAAATTTGGAATTTTTCATCAAATTAAATTATCCTCAAACTTATTAGTTAAGGTTTAGTCTGTTTTTTTTAAAGAGTTTTTTTTACCCATTGATGGGTATGGCTGTTGACTTGTGGTTTATAGATTTAGTTCCAAGATTTTTGAATATTAAGAATTGTCAATTTCCTGTTAGATAGGTCAAAGAGAAGCGTCTTAGTATAATTATTTCTTTAAAGATTTAGAAACTTAAAGAATGGTCATTTTCCTAACTCTTATCTTCCTAATTTATTGGGAATTCCTTCACAACCACCGGGAATTGTCCGTCTGGTTTTTTCTCCACACCAGGTACAGCAATAGTAACGGGTAGATTCGGACATTCTTTGAGCATTGGTGAAGTCGGCATTTTCCACAACTGCGCCGGTGTGTTCTCCTGTTTCGTAGTTGGGTGGTTCGGTGCGACTGCGGGGGGATGCCTGTTCAGGTAAACCATAAAATAGGCGCACTCCGTTTAAGTCAGCGTTGGTCAAATTGGCATCATATAAGATTGTGCGGGAAAGGTTGGCTTTGACTAAATCGCAATTGCTGAGATTAGCACGAATGAGGTTGGCTTCACTTAAATCTGTCCAGCGCAAATCATTGTCGGCTAAATCTGCACCTGCTAACATGACACCTAAGTCAATGACGCGCACTCCTTCTAAACGATCTTCGGCATAACCACCACTACCATCTAGAATAGCTCTTCCTAGTCGGCGATCGCGCTGGAGAGGAGAGAGTAATTTGGAACGGGAAAGAAACCGCAGAATTTTGGCTTTACCACTGCCATCTACACTACTAAATATAGCAGCGGTGCGTCCTTCAGCGATCGCTCTTTCTTGCGGCCAGTCTTCTAATAATCCTTCTTCATCTAATACTAAGTCGGAAACTCCTTGAAAGTAGGAGTCTATGGTTTGTTGTTGGGTAATGATATTTTGCTGTACAGTCAGGAGGTTTTGTTGGATAGTTAAGTCTTTGGAAATTACATATTGTCGCCATGCTACATAAACGGCGATAATGGCAATGGCAATTTGTCCCAATGCTCCAAACCATTCTGCTAAAGTACCAGAGGCATCCCAGTTAACTCTTCTTCCCCAACGCAGTAAGCCACTACCTAAATTAGTAAATCTGAATAAGCCAATTATTCCTACTATTACTCCTATTAAACCCACAAATACATTTCTATCTTGAGGTGAAAACCACTCTTGGATCACATTTCGCAACCACGGAAAGAGGATGAACAGTGATAACGCTAAGGTTGCCAAAGTTCCCAAAATGCCCAGAAATGAGTTATTAATGACAATACTAATGATAGTTGTGGCGATCGCCAAACTAGTGAATAATAAAATTCTGGGGGTGATAGCCGTTTGCAGGCTGGAGTTGCTCTCAACCAGAAACGCAGTTCCTTTGATCATATTTGTGTTGAAGGCAGATTGTCCAGATATTTGTTTTTTTTCTAATCCTTCTGTTAGTAATAAGTGATCACTACCACCAGTTTCTAATTCATCTTCTTGATTTATTTCTGAGTTAGATGAGTCAGGTTCAATTGTCATAATTTTTATTTTCCTCCCATCGTCTCACTATAAATTTCCACGCCGTAAAAATACTTACATTTACAGTATTATATACTTCTAATACCAAATTAAGATAAAGCTGGATAAAATCAGATTTTTAGAATATTTGACCGCAGATAAACGCAGATAAACGCAGATAAACGCAGATAAATACCAATAATTATGATTCTGTGTCTCCATTAAGCAACAAGCAGTAAATTTTATCACAGATCGTTTAAAATTTTTGTGTGGGATGATTCTTTTTTAGGATGATTAAACCAGATTGATCTAGTTCAGCTAAGTTTGTACTTACCAATAATTGATTTATTGACTACGAGTATGGTATTGTATTCATAACTTCTGATGAAAACCTTATCCAAATCTTCATCTTGAGTTTACATAATCAAACAACAATTAAGCACAATTAGTTGATTTTGATACGACTTTTAACTTCCCATCAGTTTTAGGATAATTGTATGATTTTTGTAGGTGCAGTATGGTAATTTGGCGACAATTAATTGCCTCTAGTTTAATCAGTTTTTTGGCGATTGGCTGTAGTGATTTGGCAAATTCTTCACCAGATAATACCAAACAAGTTGTTCAAGAAAGCAATGTTAATCAACTAATTACAGAGGTACAAGATAGTCAAAAAGCAGAAAATTTATTACTACAGGGAAATGGCTTGTTAGATACCCATCGTTATCAAGAAGCTTTAGGGGTATATAATCAGGTGATAGCTATTAAAACCGATAGTGCGGAGACTTGGGTAAATCGCGGCAATGCTTTGATTGCGTTGCAACAGTATCCAGAAGCTGTAGAATCTTATGATAAGGCGATCGCTATTCGCCCAAATAAAGATGAGGCTTGGTATAATCGTGGTAATGCTTTAACGGCTTTACGAAATTACGAAGAAGCTGTAAGATCTTATGATGAAGCGATCGCTATTCACTCTAACAAACATGAGGCTTGGATTAACCGAGGCATTGCTCTGACTAAATTACAACGCTACAAAGAAGCTTTAGCATCTTATAATCAAGCAATTACTATCCAGCCTAATTTGCATCAAGCATATTATAACAAAGCTTGTAATTATGCCTTACAAAATAATCTAGAACTAGCAATTGATAACCTCAAAAAAGCTATTCAATTTGTCCCCAAAAAATATCAAGACTTAGCGAAAACTGACCCGGATTTTGATAAAATTCGGGGTGAACAGCGGTTTCAAGCATTATTACAATTATTACAATAACGAAAATAGTTAACTCTGCGCTATCAAACACCACTTTTACTTCTTCTTCTTCTTCTTCTTCCTGACTCCTGACTCCTGACTCCTGACTCCTGACTCCTGACTCCTGACTCCTGACTCCTGACTCCTAACTCGGTGACTCCCGACTCCTCCCCTATGTCACAACTTCAACGCATTACTATTCATCCCCAGCAACTTCAAGCCAACCAGCTTTTATTAACACCTCAACAACAACATTATTTGCTGCGGGTATTGCGCTTGCGAGATGGTGATAAATTTATTGTCATGGATGGTATGGGGAAATGGTGGTTAGCGCGGTTACAAGGGGAACAGGGAGAGGTTTTAGAACCGCTGGAGGTAAAAACTGAATTACCTGTGGCTATTACCTTGATGATGGCATTACCAAAGGGAAATGGATTTGATGAAATTGTCCGGTGTTGTACGGAGTTGGGAGTAACTTCTATTGCACCTGTTTTGAGCGATCGCACCCTATTAAATCCCAGTCCCCAAAAACTAGAACGCTGGCAGCGCATAGCTTCAGAAGCCGCTGAACAGTCAGAACGGGCTGTTGTTCCCACCATCCTCCAACCCGTAGCTTTCAACACTGCCATAAAAGAAACTACTGCCACTCATCGTTATATCTGTGAAGCCCGTGGGGATTATCCTCATCTACAGCAGGTAATCAATAAAACTGCAAATGAGATAATTATTGCCATTGGACCAGAAGGAGGTTGGACAAATCAAGAACTAGAAATAGCCATAGCATCAGGATTTCAGCCCATTTCCTTGGGTCGTCGGATTCTTCGCGCAGTCACCGCACCCATAGTTGCGATATCTTTAATAGCAGCATATTTTGAATGATCTCCTTAAAACCATCAAAACAACATCTGATTATTTTTACCCGCTACCCAGAACCAGGGAAAACAAAAACCCGGTTAATACCTGCTTTGGGTGATGTTGGTGCTGCTAATTTACAAAAGCAGATGACTGAAGATACTATTTCTCAGGTTAAGGAATTACAAAAAATGTCTAAGACATCTGTAGAAATACGGTTTACGGGTGGCGATTTACAAGTAATGCTAAATTGGTTAGGAAATGATTTACTATATCAATTTCAAGGTGAGGGAGATTTAGGTAAAAGAATGGAGCGATCGCTAATCAATGCGTTTAATCAAAAAGCAGAACGAGTCATCATCATTGGTACAGACTGCCCTGATCTAAACTCGCAAATTTTAACAACCGCTTTCGAGCAATTAGAGGTTTTTAATCTTGTCCTGGGACCAGCCCTGGACGGTGGTTATTATTTAATTGGATTACAACAACCAATAGCCGAATTATTTATGAATATTTCCTGGGGAACTGCTCAAGTATTCGTAAAAACAGTAGAAATTGCTCAAAAGTTAAATTTATCAATTGGCTATCTGCAATCTTTAGCAGATATTGATCGTCCAGAGGATCTTAACCCCTAAACTGTTTTCCTTGACAAATTATTGTTATTTATTCAGGAAAAAATTTGATACCCTAACCTTTCATCAAACATCCGCCTAAAGTCTGATTTTCAAGAAACTATGTTTAAATTCCCTCAAGTATTTCCCGTATTAGGTTTACCAGTGCATATAATGAGTAATTATCCAAACTGGTTATTAGATTGCTTAAAAGCAGGTCAAGGGACTCATGTAGTCACCCTCAATGCCGAAATGACTATGCAAGCAGAGCGCAATCTCCCATTAGCAAAAATCATTAAAAATGCTGAATTAGTTATTCCCGACGGCGCAGGAGTAGTTCTCTATTTACAATATTTATTAGGACAAAAAGTGCAACGGTTTCCCGGAATTGAATTAGCAGAAAGCCTTTTACAAATAATAGATCAAGAACAAACATCTGCTTCAATATTTTTCTATGGAGGCGCAGCAGGAATAGCCGAAAAAGCAGCAGATTTATGGCAAAAACAACTTCCCACTCTCAAAATATCCGGCACACATTCTGGTTATCATTCCCCAGCAGAAGAACAACAGTTATTGCAAACTCTGACTCAACTACAGCCACAAGTAATATTTGTTGGTTTGGGAGTACCACGTCAAGAATTATGGATTGCTGAACACCGTCATTTGTGTCCTCACTCCATTTGGGTAGGTGTTGGTGGTAGTTTTGATATTTGGTCAGGAATAAAAACTCGCGCTCCCCGTTGGTTAGCAAACAATAATTTAGAATGGCTATATAGACTATATCAAGAACCTTGGCGGTGGCAACGAATGTTAGCCTTACCAGAGTTCGTTTACAAATCCTTGATTTATCGTTGGACTAGGAAAGATGTTAATCGTTGGGAGTTCTGAGTTCAACGGCAATACGGAAACAGTTCACAACGAAGAACGACAAACTTAACGTCAAGTTGTGTCATCATCCTGTGGTGCAAGTTAAAGATGGAAAATTATATCGCAAGTAGTCAACAACAAGATCCCCAACTTCTTAAAGAAGTCGGGGATCTAAAAATTTTTGTATATTTTGCACAAATGCTACAGTGTTTTCTAGATGAATATTATGCCCGACTTGAGGAATTATTTGTAATTTAGCCAAGTTGCATTTTTCAGTCATAGCGATATTAATATCAATAAATTTTTCGTCTTTCTCACCAACTAATAATAATAGAGGAGTAGTATTTTTAGTTAGCAATTCCCATAAACTAGCTTGAGAACCTGTTCCCATAAACTGTAATGACTTGACTAGGTTTAAAGGATGATTTGTTAATCTACTGGATATCATAGATTGGTATTGAGGATGATTTTTGATATCACCAAAAATTGGCTGTTGATACCAATTATTGAGAAAGTTATAAAAATCATCTTGATTGATGATTCTAGATAGTTTTCTGGCTATTTGAGTATCACCTTTAATTCTGGCTAATCTTGCGGTTTCTGTTGCTAAACCTGGAGAAGCAGATTCTAAAATGACTTTAATAAACCTATGGGGAAAATGCAAAGTCAAATATAAAGCCAATCTTCCTCCCATTGAGTAACCAATTAAATAACATTGGTCAATTTTTAATTCATCTAATAATTGAATAATAGCTGCGGCTGTAGATGTCATGGGATAGCATTCATCGTCTAAAACCTGAGTTTTGCCATGCCCAGGTAAATCAATGGCCAGATAGGAAAAATCAGCAAATAGTAATTTTATAACTTGATCAAATTCATGAATATTACCCATGAACCCATGTAAAAACAGAATTATTGGTTTTTCTTTATTTAGCTTACATGAGTAATTAAATGTATATTTTTTTAGATTCATTTTTTTATTTTGAACTAAGAACTAACCTGTATAGGAATCTCAATTAGGTACGATTTGTTTAAGTTTTGCTATCATGATTTAATATTTAAAAATAGATCCTATTAGATATAGAAATTGAAAAATATTCTCAGAAGTTTCCATATATCCAGTTGATAATGGCAATGGATATTTTTGAGTCTACTAAGGTTAAGGTAAAAATCTATCTAAAGCAGCTTTTAATTGTTCAATCTCTAATTCTATATTCCCCTTTTGGGCGTTAAGGAAATGTAGAAATGTAGGTTGGGTTAAGCGACAGCGCAACCCAACATTGTCAAAAGTTTTGTTAGGTTTCCTTACGTCAACCCAACCTACGACTATTATATTCACCCTCTATTAATCCGCTAATCCCAGATAAATAAACGCCCCCCAATATTTCGGATGTCTATAAGGTTGATAATCATCTGAATTATTCCTTAATATCCGTAAATTATCCTCCATTCCTTCACTATATCGCCCCACATATTCAATCTTTTCATCAGTTAACCAAGTATCTCGCATTTCCCCCACAGTTAAATTACAGACATATCTTTTCGCCAGTTCTAATGCTTTTCCTACTGGTTCTTTATCCTCTAAATAATAATGATAAAACTGACCCATTAAAATGGCGGTAGAAATATCATTCACAGCCCATAAACTGACAATTAAACTTTTTGCCCCAGTTTGGAGAAATGCGTGTCTTAAACCGTGTACAGATTCCCCTAATTTGACTTCTCCTAAACCTGATTCACAGGCGGATAATACTACTAATTTGGTCGCGCTTAAATCTAAAAATGTGGCTACATCTTGGGCTGTCAGAATGCCATCTTCTGCTGCGGCTGGGAGTCTGCCCCCATTTAACGCTGTATTTGCCCCGGCAAAAACTAATCCTGCCCTTAAAAGAGGATTTTGAACGTTTTGCATTCCCGCTCGATGTAGGCTGTCTAACTGAGAAAAAGGGGTGTCTTTTAAGGGTTTCAGGTTTTCGATAGTCAGAAAATAGCCATGTGTAGCAATATGCAGAATGCGAGGGGATAATTGGGATTTGACTAGGGATTCTAATGCGTTTTTCTCGGTTTGGGGAGTTACCCCTAAATATCGGGATATTTCTACGCTTTCTAAACCTGTTCCGGGTATGGGTGCAAACATACCGTCTGGTTGGGATTTGTGGAGATCAGAATAAACCGTGTCAATGCTGCGCTGGGTTTGTGTAGGTGTATCTTGGGAAGTGACGGCGTTTTCATCATTGAGGTTATAGTCAGGATTAGCAATAATTAGAGGTTCGGTAGGTTGGGTGGTACTGGGGAATTTTAAGCGAATAATATCCCGTCCGACGTTCACGTAACTAATGGTATATTCATCCATTAAATATTGATGATTATTGACAGGTAAAAGTTCAAAGGGAAGTAAGTTTAATTCACCATCGGGAGCGATGATTAATTTTTGAGTATCTGCGGGTAAGCATTTTTGAATAGGGTCAAATAGCAATTGTTTTAGTTGTTGTTTATTCTGGAATACTTCATTTAATTCTGGATTAGTTTGGATTTTATCTAGTTCTTCTTGAGGTTTCATTTTTTTGATCATTCTGTCAAAACCATCTGATTTTCCTAGAATGATATTTTCTCGAAAGACTTTAATTAGACGATCAATATTATCAGCTTCTCCTAAATCAATCATTTGCAGTTGATCTGGTTGTCCTGCGGGTAAGATAAATGCTAGATAACGCGCAGATTTTGTTGTCTGATTTTTAATATCTAAGATATTAAAGATATTCAACCGCATAAATTCTAACAATGTTGAGCCTGACGGTAATTCTAATGCAACTGCACGGCGATCAATTTCTACTAATTTCTGTTCAAAGTTTAATTCAGGGATTTGACGACTGAGTTCCTGTTCAATTTTTTGTTGCTCTTCAACCAGTTGCTTATGATAATTCCATTCTGCTTCTGTAAGAGTTTGAAAACTTAATTTAATGATTTGGCGGATTTTTTCTTGATATTGCTTTAAGAGTGTATCTAGGTGAGGATAACGTCCTGATGATAGGTAATTTCTTTGTAAAATCGAAGTCTCTGTAACAATTAATTTACATCTTTGGATTAATTCAAAAGCTGCTTGTATAGCTTCTGGGGAATTGGAAAAATATTGATAAACAACAGAGATAAACATTTCAAAGTTATAGTAGTTTTTTTGAAAATGAGTTAAACGTTGTCTTTCGCTGCTAATTTTAAAAACTTGAGCTATTAATTTTAATTGGATGCTGGAAGATTGTAACATCATCTGAAAAGCTGTATTTATATCACCTATACATATCAATAAACATCCCAGTATTAGTAGAGATTTTACAGTTTTAGAGTGATTAATTCCAAAGACATTTTTATGAATTTCTAAAGAGCGTTCATGTAGAGGTAACGCATCTTTATAACGTCCCATACAGTAATACACACGTCCTAAAGACTCTAAGCAACCGGCAACATAAATGTGGTTGATTCCTAAGATATCTTCATAAATTTCTAAAGATAGTTCAAAATAAGATAAAGCATATTTATATTTTTCCATATTCGAGAATAATATGCCTAACAAACTGAGCGAACTGGCAGTATAAGTGTGGTGTATTCCCAATGTGTTTTGACAAATTTCTATTGATTTTTCACAGATAGATATAGCATCTTCATTCCTCCCCATGGATTCGTAAAATATTGTTAGAGAATCTAAATACATTCTATTATCAAAGTGCTTAATTCCTATTTTTAAAGATTCTTCAAGGCAAGATAAAGCATCTTCATTCATCTGCATTGATGCGTAAAATATTCCTAACTGATTTAAACAAAATACAGTATCAATGTGGTTAATTCCCAGTGTATTTTTATGATTTTCTAATGATTGTTGAAGTTCAGATAAAGCATCTTCATATCTTTCTATTGATAGATACAAGCTTGAACTATTTAAATATTTTTTATATCTTTCATGATTTTTAATATCATAATTGTTGATTTTTTGGAGATTCATAGAGAATTTTTTGGAAACAGATAGAGCATCTTCATACATCTCCATTAATTCGTAAATCATAAGTAAACTATTTAAACATACTACGTTATAAAGTGGATCTATCTTTAATATATTTTTGCTATTTTCTAAACATTGTTGAAAAATGGATATAGAATCTCTATATCTACCTATCTTTTCGTATAAAATTCCTAACTGCATTAAAGAATATGCAGTATCAACATGGTAAATTCCCAATGTATTTTTTCTAATTTCCAAAGATTCTTCGCATACAGATATAGCATCTTCATATCTCTCCATTAATTTGTACAATACGAGTAACTCATATAAATATTTGGCAATAATATGGTAATATTTCTTGTTAACTCCCACCAATTTTTTGGTGATTGCTAAGGTTGCTTTATAGTAAGGTAAAGCATCTTCATAGCTTCCCCTTGATGTATATAAAAGTCCTTCATAGCTTCCCTTTGATTTATATAAAACTCCCAATGCCAGTGAAAAAAATTTTAAATATAGCAGAAAAAATGTTCCGCATATACTATTATTATTTCTTTTGTATTTTATACAGATATTTTCAAAATCTTTTGCGTATATTAATATCGAATCTATTATTTTTTGCTCTTTAATTATTGCTTTATTTGAATCTACTTTTCTTGCAAGAATAATTATGCTAACCAACCTATACAACATCCATAATAAATTGGGTTGGCTGATAATAATAATTACCAATAAGCATACAAACAAACCAATTATAAGTTTCATAAATTTATTTCCTTATTTTCTATCTAAACAACGCCAAAACTACGCTGAAATATCTGACAATCAGATAACTTACCTACCTCTTGAAAAATCTTAAATAAATGCTGTTCATACAAATCTACATCCTCATTACGATAATCTTCATTTATCCAAGATAATTTAATCTCTTCCTTCGTTACAATCGCCAAAAACAACTCTTTTTCAGTTTCAAAAGCTAAAGGAGCGCGGTGTCTATCATTATCAGGTGGGAAAAAAAGCGGTTGAGATAGACGACAAGAAGGAATTTGAGAAAAGGCTTTAGAAGGAGAAATTAAGAATTTATCACCATTAGCACTTTCATTAATCAATAATAAATAACCTGTATGGGGTAAATTCATTTTTAAGCGATAGTCTTTTTCCTTTTGTAATGTTTCCTCTCTAGGAATATGTCTAGTGATGATGCGATTATCTTGAGGTATAGGTATTTCGTAAGGTATCATTTCCAATTCATCTTTTACAGGTTCAGCCACTTCTTTAGCCAACTCCCAAGCCATACGGGGAAATTTTTTCTCCCATAACCATTTATAGGTGACACGATAAGGAGATTGATTTTCATTTCTAGGTTGTCCCTGTTGATTTGTGTTTTCTAGTTGAAAACCATCAGCAGTCATTTCTTCCTGAAATATTTCCCATATCTGATAAGCAACCCTACTAATAATTTGACTAATACCCTCAATATTCCCATTGAGTTGTTTTCTCATTTGTTCTTCAATAAATCCCTGAGATTGTGTGACATTTTGGGGATGCCAACGCAAAGGAAAACAGAGTTCCTGGTAAGTTTCTCTTCTTCTTGGATATAGCTGTTGTTTAATCTGTTCTAAAAATTTATCTTGCAGCATTTGATTTCCTCAATTTTTATTATACAACTATTCTAGGGTAAATTAATTACACTGTCAATACCTCTGAAAAATCTCTAATTGTTATCTTGAAATTTTTGTGTAATCCTTAACGGGTAGGGGTTTAGCATTGCTAAACCCCTACATCATTTAAACCATATCCCTAGATTTTGTTATTTCTTGTTATTACTTTTCATATATTGTTATTTCCTGTTATTTCTGGCTATTTATTATTATTTGTTATTTGCTGTTATTAAAATTGAAAACCTGATATTAATAAATACTTTACCAATCAAAAAATCTTTGGTAGCTTGGTTATCAAGAAACAAGCAAAGCAGATTTAGCAAGCTTCTTTCTCAAACCTTTTTCAATATCTGATTAATAGTCAGTAATTCAATTATTTGAACATTACAGACTAAAAAAGTTTTCAAATTACACATCAATTAATCTTATGAACAACCTGAAAAAAATTCCTGTCTTTGTAGCTATGTTAGCCTCCTTGGCTACATCCTCCTTCCCCGTCCAGGCTTCACAAAACTATCAAGAGCGTGATGGTATTTCTGGAGAGATAAAATATGCAGAATTTTGTAATACTTCTGGCGCATTACGAGCTAGAGTCGTTGCTGAGGCTACTAGTCGTTCTTCAAGAGTCTCTAGTGTAGAGTTTAAAATTTACTCAAGATATGGTTATGGGGTGAATTTGTGGGGACAAGTCTGGGGCTATGTAACCGGAGAAAACTGGCGACCTATCGGTATTCATGATACGAGATATAACGTTATGCCTTGGCAGGGTGACAGAAGGTTTTATGACACTAGACCTATGACCTTTCCCTTGAGTTCTCTTGTAGATTCACCAATCAAATTTACAATTCATGTCAATCATAGCAGAGGTAAAACAATTGACCTTGGCGGTATTGTTGACTTGGGTAGAATTGAGCCTGGAAAGTGCCGAACCTACGATGATGGAAATTTCAGATAAAGAACTAATTGATTAACTTTCCATCATAGGAGAGGGTACAAATATCTTATCTTCTCCTATTTAACACAATTCATTTCAGACACTTTTGATCATCAAATCCAGGGAAAATAACCATGAAACTTAAAGTTGCAACTGCCATTATTATTACATTGTCTACAGTTTTTTTTAATTCACAAAAAGCTTCAGCCGTTGATATGAAGCCTTTGCTAGAAAACTTTGCAAATCAATTAGTTCAGGGTATGTTTTCATCATCAAAAACTCCCACTAATCCGCCTTCACCTTCCCAACATCCAGAAAACAACTATCCGAGTAATCCTAACTATTCCAATCCCTATCCGTCCTCTCCCATGCCTAATAACTATCCTCCCTATCCTCCCACACAATCTTATTCACCTACGCAATATAGTCCATCATCTTCACCTGCTGCACCATTCATCTATAACCCAATAATTATCGTTCCCCAATCTCCACCAATCTTTAATAATTACAGTAATAATATGCCCAGATAATTACCATGAAAATACAACCATAATTTTGCACTTGAATATTTACAAAAAAGCAATCTCACCCTAGAGATTGTTTTGCTATGGGATATAATTTAAAAATAGAGGAATCAAAATTAAAAAAATAAAAAATCACGAATATTTTGCACAAATGCTACAGTATTTTCTAGATGAATATTATGCCCGACTTGAGGAATTATTTGTAATTTAGCCAAGTTGCATTTTTCAGTCATAGCGATATTAATATCAATAAATTTTTCGTCTTTCTCACCAACTAATAATAATAGAGGAGTAGTATTTTTAGTTAGCAATTCCCATAAACTAGGTTGAGAACCTGTTCCCATAAACTGTAATGACTTGACTAGGTTTAAAGGATGATTTGTTAATCTACTGGATATCATAGATTGGTATTGAGGATGATTTTTGATATCACCAAAAATTGGCTGTTGATACCAATTATTGAGAAAGTCATAAAAATCATCTTGATTGATGATTCTAGATAGTTTTCTGGCTATTTGAGTATCACCTTTAATTCTGGCTAATCTTGCGGTTTCTGTTGCTAAACCTGGAGAAGTAGATTCTAAAATGACTTTAATAAACCTATGGGGAAAATGCAAAGTCAAATATAAAGCCAATCTTCCTCCCATTGAGTAACCAATTAAATAACATTGGTCAATTTTTAATTCATCTAATAATTGAATAATAGCTGCGGCTGTAGATGTCATGGGATAGCATTCATCGTCTAAAACCTGAGTTTTGCCATGCCCAGGTAAATCAATGGTCAGATAGGAAAAATCAGCAAATAGTAATTTTATAACTTCATCAAATTCATGAATATTACCCATGAACCCATGTAAAAGCAGAATTATTGGTTTGTTTGGTTGATGATTTAAATAATAGTGAAATTGATATTTATGGATAATCAAGGTAAAAATCTATCTAAAGCAGCTTTTAATTGTTCAATCTCTAATTCTATATTCCCCTTTTGGGCGGCTCTACCAATACACTCAGTTAAATGTTCATCTAGGACAATTCTGGCTACTTTATCTAATGCCCCACGCACAGCAGCAATTTGTAATAATACATCAGGACAAGGGGTATTTTGCTGTACCATTGTCTTGATTCCGCGAACGTGACCTTCTATGCGTGATAGTCGGTTAACAATCCGCCGTAATGACTCTTCACTGTGGACATGAGGATGAACAGAATCAGCCTGATTGTGTGTATGATCTGGATGGTTGTGATCTGATGTAGGTAAAGATTCGTTAGTTACTGGGTTTGCTCCATTCATGGGTATTCTCTGCATATTTTTTAGCCATTTTGGCTTTAATTAATATTTTAGCCCAGAGAGCGCGGGGGAAGATGAAAAAATATCCTGCACTTTGAGCCAAGATTCCGTGAAATCAAAGAAACTTTAAATGAGCGAAAATGTCAATAAACCAGAATTCTGATCTGAATCTGTAAAAATAGGTGTAGATAGATTTATCAAGAAACAGCAAAAATTAGACTTGTAGATTAGGTTGTGATTATGCGATTGTCCCAAATGTCCCGGTCTATCCGAAAACTCAGTACCCATATTTTAGCGATTTTTATAGGAGTGATGTTGACTTTCACCTCCCTGCGGGTATTACCTTCAGCCGCAGAACCGGGTCCGAATCCTGTCACTGAGTCATTCACGAAAATTGCTCAAAAGCCTTCTCCCGCTACGGCTGTGATTGGTAGTCATAGTTTTGTGACAGCAGCGGTCAATCGGGTAGGTTCAGCAGTGGTGAGAATTGATACAGAAAGAACGATTACGCGCCGAAATGATCCGATGATGGAAGATCCGTTTTTTCGGCGGTTTTTTGGTGATAGCTTTCCCCAACAATCACCGACTGAACAGTTACGGGGTTTAGGTTCTGGTTTTATTATTGATAAAAGTGGCGTAATTCTCACCAATGCTCACGTAGTTGATAAGGCTGATAAAGTCACAGTCCGTCTGAAAGATGGTCGCACCTTTAAAGGTAAAGTTCAAGGCATTGATGAAGTTACAGATTTGGCTGTAGTTAAGATTAATGCTGGTAAGGCTTTACCTGTTGCAGATTTAGGTAATTCTGATCATGTTCAGGTAGGAGATTGGGCGATCGCTGTGGGTAATCCGCTAGGATTTGATAATACCGTCACCTTGGGGATTGTCAGCACCCTCAAACGTTCCAGCGCTCAAGTAGGAATCAGTGATAAACGGTTAGACTTCATTCAAACTGACGCAGCTATTAACCCCGGTAACTCCGGTGGACCATTATTAAATGGTTTGGGAGAAGTGATTGGCATTAATACCGCAATTCGCGCCGATGCGATGGGGATTGGCTTTGCAATTCCTATTGATAAAGCTAAAGTAATCGCTGCTCAATTGCAACGTGATGGCAAAGTTGCTCATCCCTACTTAGGTGTGCAAATGGTGACACTAACACCGGAATTAGCAAAACAAAATAACAATGATCCTAATTCCATGTTTGCAATTCCTGAAGTCGCGGGTGTTTTAGTCATGCGGGTTGTTCCTAATTCTCCGGCTGCAACTGCGGGTATCCGTCGCGGAGATGTGATTTTGCAAATTAACAATAACCCTATTACTAGTGCTGAACAGTTGCAAGGCGTAGTAGAAGACAGTACCCTTGGTCAAGCGTTGCAAGTGAAGGTGCAAAGAGGTAATCAGACACAGATGCTTTCGGTTCGTACCGCTGAGTTGAAAGATATTTCTTAGTTAGTTTTGAATTTTGAAAATGGGGGTATGCGTAGGTATACCCCTGACTATATCTATTTCTGCTTTAATCGTCTAAGTGTAAAAGTTTGCGGTAAAAAGATTTAGGAAAATCGCTGATGCTATTTCGCTTAGAGTTTTCCATTAGTTCAATTAAAAAACTAATAAATTCAAAACTTGGCATCATTACTTGATAAGTTAGTTCAGAGTCAGTCTCAAACTGAATCCGGCAAATGGTTAAATCTGAGGGTAAAGTGGCATCATTCCAAGTCGCAACAAAAGAAATATTCTTACCACCCTCAATTTTACGCTGTCCCTCCAACTGACGTGTTTTATAAAGACTGATGGCATAGGGTAATAAATTTCGCTTACTACCCTGAATATAAGGTAAATAGACGGTAGCTTGTTGTTGATTTGCAGGTTGGAGTTGATCAAAAGACGTATTACCAGACATTTTTGTAGATTCCTTCAATTATTCGCCATTTTTTGGGAGTTTGGGTTAAGCCAAGCCAAACCCAACCTCCGAATTCAGACTTTTTTTACTTTAGCTAAGGTATTGTCAAACTAAAGTGGCTGTGGCTTTGAGGGCAAAAATTTTCTCAATTATATCTTCAACTACCTGATCCGGTGTCGAAGCCCCAGAAGTAACCCCAACTTTAATTTTCCCTACTGGAAGCCAGTTTTCTGTAATTGCCAATTCTCCTGTTAATTGCCGATGTTCAATGTTATTAATGGATTGAATCCGTTCCACACAATCAATGTGATAGGAAGGAATATCCCGATCAAAAGCAATTTGTTGTAATTGGGTAGTATTTGATGAATTAAACCCCCCAATAACTATCATTAAATCTACCTTTTCTTCCACTAATTCCAGCATAGCATCTTGACGTTCTTGAGTAGCATCACAGATAGTGTTGAAATTTTGGAAATGCTGATTTAACTCTGCTGGTCCATATTTCTGCATCATGGTTCGCTCTAGCATTTTCCCGATTTTTTCGGTTTCATCTTTGAGCATGGTTGTTTGGTTAGCAATACCTACCCGTTCTAAATCTTGATCAGGATCAAATCCCGCAGAACAAGCTTTAGCAAACTTAGCTAAAAATTCCTGACGATTGCCACCATTGAGAATATAGTTAATGACATATTCTGCTTCTTGTAAATTTAAAACAATCAAATATTTCCCAGCAAAAGAACTGGTCGCAACGGTTTCTTCGTGCTTGTATTTTCCGTGAATAATTGAAGTGTAATCACCTTTTTTGTGCTTTTCGACAGTGTTCCAAACTTTAGAAACCCAAGGACAGGTAGTATCAACAATTTGACAACCTTTATCATTGAGAATTTGCATTTCTTGAACACTGGCACCAAAAGCTGGTAAAATCACCACATCACCGCTACCAACAACAGAAAAGTCTTTTACTTGATCAATAACGGGAATAAATTCTACCTGCATTTCCTGCATTCGTTTATTCACAGATGG
Organism: Dolichospermum sp. UHCC 0260; assembly: GCF_009711985.1. Lineage (NCBI taxonomy): Bacteria > Bacillati > Cyanobacteriota > Cyanophyceae > Nostocales > Aphanizomenonaceae > Dolichospermum > Dolichospermum sp. UHCC 0260. The sequence continues at coordinate 20,784 of NZ_VIKZ01000009.1, forward strand.
ATTGTGAATAATTTCGTTAGTAATCCAAATCTGTTCGGTCGGGAAATGCTGACGGGTTTCATAGGCCATGGCTACAGCCCTTTCTACACCCCAACAAAAGCCAAATGCTTGGGCTAGTTGGATTGTGACATTACCACGGCTGAGAGTGTAGTTAGAATTGCGGATTTCCTGAATTAAGTTACTTTGAAACTCAGACTGTAACTGAGTGGCTACTTCCGCCTGATGACCAAAGCCCTTACGATTATAATTGGCTGAATGTTGGAGGCTGCGTTTAAAAGCTTTTGTATCCATTTGAGATTGACCACTAATAATTACTATTTTTGATTTTCTCGCGCTTGGAGCCGATTTAGATAGAAATTTTGGATTTATATCCTATTTGTTGACTGTACCTTTTGTGGTTGAGGAAGTTGGGGTGTTAGTTGTTGGTTAGTATACATTTGCAAAGCAGTCCGCCAAACTAGATAACCAGGGGGACTCAGATGTAAACCGTCGGTGGTAAAATTTGAACGAAGATTACCTTGTTGATCGGTGAATAGGGGATGTAAATTGAGATATCTCGCGCCTTTTTTAATAGCGATGTTATTCAGTTCCTGATTTAATTTGCGAATTCGAGAATTGGGAATAGCTAGGAGTTTTTCTTTTCCTTCCCAAGTTGTCCCCCCCGCACCATGTGGCAAAATTGACTGAATGACAATTTCTGCTTGGGGGTGTTTTCTGCGTAGATAGCTGATAATTTGGCGATAATTAGTGAGAATTTCCTGATCCTCTAGCCCGCGAATTAGATCATTAATACCTACCATCACCAAAATCATATCTGGTTGGGTGCGGTCAAAGAAATCTAATCTTTGTAACAGTCCATTGCTAACTTCGCCGGAAATTCCTTGATTTAGCCAATTTCTATCTTCCGGTAATAATTCTGGTGGAAACCATAAACTCAGAGAATCTCCCGCTAGTATGGTTAACCGTTGGGGATTTTTGTCAGCGGTTATTTTAGCTTCTTGCTTGAGCATATCCAACCATTGGGGATAACTGAGTTGATGACGGGGGCCTAACTCTGGTGGTACATATTGATTTTTCCAGTTAAGGTTAACTGGTTCTGGGGGATTTGGGATAGCTGTCGTTGCTACCATAGGGGTTATTTTTTGCTGTCGCCAAATCAATAAAATGACCGCTAACATTAGGATAAGGTTAGTTAACAGTGACAAGAATCCCCAAGCAGGAAAGGTTTTTACACGGTTAAACACGACTGATAAAAATGACCAATATTAAACTTCATTGTAAATCTGGTAAGAGAGATAAACAAATAAAAAATCTGCCAAAATTTCTGGTGGAGTTTTCTGATTGGTAATTGAGATCAAGATTATAGGATTAACGGCTCAGAATCTAGTTTCTTTGGGAAAATGCGGTTTATTTCTGAATGTAGAGACGTTATAGGTAACGTCTCTACATTATCTATATCTATTTGTTAGAAATTCGATCTGCAAACTCGGAGTTATAACCTTCTTCTCCGTGTTCGTTAATATCCAAACCTTGATCTTCAGTTTGATCCGGAACTCGTAAACCAATTGTAGCCGCAATAATTTTGAGAATGATCCAAGTCCCGACAGCCGCAATGATATAGGCTAGGGCGATCGCTCCTAATTCTACAAATAATTCACCGAAGTTACCACGCAATACCCCATCTTTACCGCCGCTATTAACTTCGGTTGTCGCTAAAATAGCTGTTAAAATTGCGCCAATCGTCCCACCAACACCATGAACGAAATAGGTATCTAAGGCATCATCAATCCGCAACTTGTGCTTGAAACTGACAGCATAGAAGCAGAAGAAGGCGGTAATAAAACCGATGAGAATTGCTCCTAGAGGTGTGACAAATCCGGCGGCTGGGGTGATCCCAACTAAACCAGCTACCGCACCTGTGGCCGCGCCTACTGCGGTGGGTTTTCCCCGTAATGTGGCTTCTAAAATTAACCACATTAATCCCCCAGCGGCGGCTGATGTATTGGTAGCAACAAAGGCTACGGTAGCTACTGTTCCTGCGGATAAGGCGCTACCAGCATTAAAACCGAACCAGCCAAACCAAAGTAAGCCAGCACCTAACAAAATAAAGGGGACGTTATGGGGAGGGCTAAGACGATCTGGATAGTTTTTTCTGGGGCCGAGAACAATCGCTGCTACCAATGCTGACACACCGGAACTAATATGCACTACTGTCCCACCAGCAAAGTCTAGAGCGCCGATGCCGCCATATAAACTTAAAAATCCTCCTTTTGCCCAAACCATGTGTGCCAGGGGTGTGTAGATGAAAGTTGACCAGAGCAGGACAAATAGGCAATAGGCGCGGAAACTCATCCGTTCGGCGATCGCTCCTGAAATTAAGGCTGGGGTAATAATTGCAAACATGGCTTGATAGATCATGAATGCTTGATGGGGAATTGTTCCAGCATAGGAATTCATATCAGCGTAGGCTGGATCTGCGGCTTTGAGGGCATCTTCATAGCCCATGTGGGGTAAATAGCCTTGAGTTTCTAAACCCACATTTCCAAGTATCCAATTCCAACCACCGATGATGGAGTTACCTGGTGCAAATGAAAGGCTATAACCCCAGAGAATCCAGGTGACTCCGACAATGCCCATCAACACAAAACTCATCATCAATGTGTTGAGGATATTGTGCGATCGCACAAACCCACCATAAAAGAAGGCTAATCCCGGTGTCATTAGCAATACTAAGGCTGATGAAATTAGCATAAATGCTGTATCACCTGAATTAGGAGGGGGTGCAGCAGCGGCTTCTGCAAGGGCATTTCCTGTTAATAACCCTACCAACAGAAATAGGGTTAAACACCCAATAATGACTACTTTTTTGAACATTTATTTTCGCTCCTCTGTGTCTACAATATTAGTCTTAATTAAATATAATTCGTATTATTTGCTACTTTTTTCTGTCTTTAAAGTTACTTAATGTTTAATTTTTCAGTAATTTTCGCAAAAATCTGATCTTTTATCTAACTTAAAATTTGCACTGATGTTCATTTTATTATGCAATATTTACATATTCTCCTGATCTAGAAAGAGGAAGTAATTATGGTTGCCTGAAAAAGTTTTTCACTGATAGCGCAACGTGGTATCAGCCAGAGAGTAGGAGTTAGAACAAAGAAGAGATAATTGACACTCCCCGGCTTAAAGACATATCTAAAGTCATCCAACAAATATGAACAACAAGATCCCCGACTTCTTTAAGAAGTCGGGGATCTGAATCTGGCAATAGCCATTGCAGTTTGAATCTGCCAAGCAATAACTCTTTTAATAGCTATTAAATTGATTTCATCTAATGTTCCTTCTTCTTCTAAAAACGCATCAAGAGAAGAACCAATATAAGGATTTTCTGTCATATTTACGCCTCCAATGTGTGTTTACGTTCTAAGGCTAAATCCAATTGTTGTTTCTAATAAACTTTCTAATTCTTCAGCAGCAATGAGGGCGACGTTTTCACCATCAGGTTGGGTAATAATCATTACTTCTCTATCTGCAACTACTTGAGCGCAGATTTCAGCTAGGTTATTACGAGCATCTGTTAAGTTTGTTTGGTTGGACATTGTGGGATTTTTTCTCATGCTGTAGCTGATATTTTTCAATATTATCAGTTAGCTTTCTAACCCGTCTGGGAATTAATTCCCAGTCTAATAGCCGAAGTCCGTTAAAACGGACTCAATGATTAATTATTTTAGTCGTCTTGAGACGACTTTTGTTATTAGACTCAGATTCATTCTGAGGCGGTGATTGGGGTTTTAAGCTGTCTGTCTAATATTATATTCAACACTTCCCCAAGTTTCAGGTAGGGGGTTAACCCAGGAAATAGGAACAGAAACGACATCTAGCGTTTCACCATCTTCAAAGACTTCTAAAATATATCCTGGTTCTGGCTGGGTTGTAGTAGGATTTAGATGATCTAAGACAACGCCCTTATTACCAGCTTTTATAGGGCTGTTTGGAACATCTTGCTTTAGTTCTACCCATTGGAATAAGGTGGCTGTTGTCATTGTTTAATTCTCCTTTGATCTATCAGGTTTTAAAGTTATAAATCTTAATACTTCTGTTCCTTCATCCTGTTGCCAGATAGTGATAACCCTGAGTAAGCGGCCATTTTGTCCATGCCATTGGCTCTTAACAGCAAACTGAGTTCCATAATCAGTAGGGGTCACTTCTGCAATTTCAGAACCTGCCACGGATCTTATTATATCGTTCTTGAGAACTTCCCAGTTATCCTGGTTATATCCTGCTAAAGCTAGATATCTGGATCTATAGTCACCTAACCCCTAAACCTACGCTCCTACAGACTCCTTCGCAGCATACAAAACCTCAGCCGAGATATCTTTAAACCCACGCTCACGGGCAAACTTTTCAGTATTTCGCTTCACCTTCCCGCGCACAAAACCAGGAAATTTATTCAATTCTGCTTGGCCATCTTTTGTCCAATTCAAACCAGATTCCGCAGATATTCCTTTGGTAATTACTTCCTTTGTATCGTGTCCACCAAAGATTTCTAAAAGGTGATCTTCCATTCCCAAAGTGAAGGAATTGTAGATTAAATCCGTGATTTGATTTGTGCCTTCATAACCCATAAATGGTTTGTAACCAATGGGGAAATTCTGAACGTGAATTGGTGCTGCAATCTTAACAAAGCTTTACGCAGAAATTTCACTACTTTCAATAACTATGGTTTTCAACATAGACATGGTATAATTACAATTATTATTGATAGCAAACAATACTGTGTTAACCCCCATCCTGGTTTAACTGCGGGAAGCTACCAATATAATCGGACTTATGGTAAACTCAGACTCTTAACTTCGCTGCAATGCCATCCTCCGCGAAAAAGAGGCTAGTAATTATCTAAGTTATAAATCAATCTGTTGCCTCTGTGTATTAAAATATTGATGCAGTATTTTCTCTGGAAAAGTTGTACCCAAAAACTTCGTTTCTACATTTGTAAGATTTAGGATTAAACTGTCAGTAACCCAGCCCTAAAGGGACTGGGCTTGCAAGAGTAATCAAGCAAGCCGTGCTGACCAGACCACCCTGAGCATAGTCGAAGGGTAGCCGTTATTTGAGTCACGACACCCCGGAATGCGTAGCCCCTTCGGGGTTCAGCAGTCGCTCATGGGGGAAACCCCCAAGACCGCGCTGCTTCACTAGTTCCCTGCTCTGTCATTTGCAATTAAACAGTTTTAAGGTCACTGAAACAGTGTTGCAAGTCTAAAAAGCTCTTATAACTGGTCTAAGCTAACATTACCCCAGAAATGGGAGGCTCTTTGGAGCAAAACATTCATTATGCGTACAGAGTTGGGAATTTTGAATCGGTAATTGTCCCGTTGAAAGTACATTACAAAAGTACACCGAATTTACCAACTCCAAGGCGGTAATGAAAAAATATTCAAGGCGGTTAAAACCGCTCGTGCCGTGGCTGGTGAGCCATGTCGATAGCGTAGCGTGGCGTTAGCCATACCATCCCTCTCAGGGCTAAAGCCGCTGAGTTTCCCACTTACCGGATATTCTTATGAAATTTCCATTAGCTGCCCCCGTATTAATTGCAACTTTAACTCTATCTAGTGGTTTAGGATTAACGTCCACAGTCCAAGCCAAGCCTCCTGTAGATAATTCAGTCAATAATGTACCCGTTGATAATGCAGGGGTTAGTGATTCAGCGGTCAATGGTACTAAATTTAGTTGCGTTGCGGAAAATAATGGTAACGTGGCTACAATTGGTCAACGTCCCGGTGGACAGCCAATTCCTTTAATTATTTGGACTAAAAAGGGTGCTGATGCTTTTGGTGGCAAATATAGTCCACAAAAACGTTGCGGTATCGTCACACCAAAATTGAATAAAGCTGTAGCTGACAGTGGTGGTAGGTTAAAAGATGTCGTTTTAATGACTGGCAAGGTTAGTGGTAGTACCGTAATTTGTGTAGTCTCGATGACAGATAGTGGTTGTAATAAAAACAATGTTCTGCTGACGCTGAAACCGGAAAATGCTGAAAAAGCAGAAGAAATTCTGTCCCAAATCGTGAAAATTAGCCGTGAAGGTTCGAGCGCGACTGCAATTTTAGAAACAACTGATAATCGGGTTCAAGTAAATTTAGGAGATTGGGAAAAAGCAACTATGGGTAATGCAAATCGTAAATCTGCAACTCCAAAATTTTAGTTGATTATTTTGTCAGGGTTTAGCGAAAAATACTGAACCCTGATTCCTACTTATTTTTTTGTCATTTTTTATCAATTTTCGGAAAATTATTGCATGATCAATCATATTTTTTTCTTATATAAAAAATCTTTTTTAGGATTACTCCTGACTATATTTATGAGTAAGTTTGTTCTGGAATCGAATGCTCAAGCTGTAACTTTATCTGAGCAAGATTTGAGAAATTCAGTCCAGACAATCAATGTCAATGCCTCAGAAATTGCCAAACAAGTAACTGTCAGAATTATCACTAAGTTTGGTTCTGGATCAGGAGTAATTATTAAGCGTTATGGGCAAACTTATCTAGCACTAACAAATCATCATGTAGTGGCAGATAACCCTAAAAATGGCTATCAAGTCATGACGGTTGATGGTAAGCTGTATTCAGCACGGGATAGGACTCAAGTTAAAATTGCGACCTTGGACTTGGCATTGGTAGAATTTACTAGCCAACAAAACTATCAAGTAGTAGAATTGCAGAAATTACCAAAAATACTAGAGGGAGAAAAAGTATATGCAGCAGGGTTTCCGGCCTGGAATTTTATCCGAGAAGGAAACAAAATTACCAGATTTGAAGAAACTCGTAATTGGGGAATTAGAGCTTTTCATTTAACAACGGGAAAGATCGAAATGCAACTTGCGAAAACACTTCCTGGAGGTTACCAAGTTGGTTATACTAATGATGTTAGGCAAGGGATGAGCGGTGGACCACTTTTAAATCAAAAAGGAGAATTAATAGCAATTAATGGCTTATTAAAGTATCCCTTCCAGGGGATTAAGGCTTTTACTGATGGTTCTGTACCTAATCAACAAATTTATGCAAAAATAGACTCTTTAAGTTGGGCTATTCCTATTACTAAAGTCATTGATTTTATGGAGACACAAAATCTAGTTGAGCAAAATTTACATAATTACTGAAAAAAAATCAAAAATATTGAATATGCTTTTAATAACTAATCAATTAACTAGGGTGTTTTTGGGGATATCGGCAATAACAGCAATGGCTATGACTATTCCAGCATTAGCTAACAGTGTACCTCAAGGAATCGCCGAAAATGTCAGAGAATCTATAGTCCAAATCAATAGCAAAGATAATGGTTCTCCTGGAGGTTCAGGAGTGATTATTGACGAAGAAAATAATATTTACACTGTATTAACTGCCAATCATGTTGTTTGTAGTGCCATAAAACGACCAGGGAAGATTAATTGCTCTCAAGATATCAATTACTCAATTCGTACCTACACAGGGAAAGAGTATGTTATGAAAAATCGTCAAGTTTTACAGACAGATCAAAATGGAGTTGATTTAGCAATTATTACATTTCAAGCTCCAGACTCAGAATATTATCGTCCTGTTGTTATTGAAGATAAGCCATTGGAAATTGGTACAGACATTTTTGTTGCTGGTTTTCCAGCCGTATTTGGCAGAAAAGGTGCAGATAGAGAATTTGCTTTTACAGGAGGGAGAATTGTTTTTAATCAGAATCTCCGAAATGGCTATAGTTTGGTTTATGATGCCAATACTTTGACTGGTAATAGTGGAGGAGGTGTATTTGCAATCTTGTAGCCATTCACGGACTTGCAGATGCTACTAAATCGGGATTTAATGCCGGCATTCCTATTAAAACTTATTTGCAGTTAACCAAAGGGAAAGTTATCTCAAGTGACACGGAGACAATCCCCCAATCTGAGCCAGCAAAAATCTCCTCCAATGACCGAAATTTGCAGATTATTCAAAATTTCGGATACAATCCTACAGCTTGTGAACCTGGGAGACAAGTAGTATCAATTATGTTTGGCAATAAAGAATACTGTGTTGAGCCTAGACCTCCTTTAACTGGTCTAAAATACCGATATAATTCGACTACTAATCAATTAGAGCTTTTCGATGCACCAAAATCTAATAACCCTAACAACCCTAATATAGGTTTATAAGGAAAATGCCGCCAAGGTGGAGATTTTAAATTTTATTGAAAATGACACAAAAAATGTTAATGTAAATAGCTTTAAAATACCCTGTCATTTATCAATATGTCAGTCTCTATCACTATCTCTCAACTGCTTGAAGAACTTCAAGCTGAATCGGTGAATGTATCTGCGTCTACCTTAACTCAGTTGGGGATGGGGATACAAACAGATACTCGCATTTTGCAACCGGGTGAAGTCTTTTTGGCTTTGCGAGGAGAAAAGTTTGATGGACATGATTTTGTAGCAACAGCGATCGCTAAAGGGGCTATAGTTGCCATAGTTGATCATGCTTACAAAAATCCCGGTTTTCCAGTTTTGCGGGTTAAAGATACTTTAAAGGCATATCAACAAATTGCTAAATGGTGGCGTGAAAGCTTTACTATTCCTGTAATTGGCATCACAGGTTCAGTAGGGAAAACCACAACTAAAGAATTAATTTCCGCAGTTTTAGCCACAAAAGGAAAAGTTCATAAAACCTACGGGAATTTTAATAATGAAATAGGAGTCTCCAAAACCCTGTTAGAAATGGGTCGAGAAAATGACTTTGCTGTGATTGAAATGGCAATGCGAGGCAGGGGACAAATTGCCGAACTGACAGAAATTGCTAAACCGACAATTGGGGTAATCACCAATGTGGGAACTGCACATATTGAGTTACTTGGTTCAGAAGAAGCCATTGCTGAAGCTAAGTGTGAATTATTAGCAACAATGCCAAATGATGGTATCGCCATTCTTAATCATGATAACCCCCTATTAATGACAACAGCAGCGAAATTTTGGCAAGGGAAAGTTATCAGTTATGGCTTTTCTGGTGGTGATATCCAAGGAGAATTAATTGATAGTGAAACTGTAGAAGTTGCCGGCATCCGTTTACCTTTACCTTTACCTGGTCGTCATAATGCTACCAATTTTTTAGCAGCTTTAGCAGTAGCTCAGGTATTAGAAATTGATTGGCAATTATTACAATCTGGGGTCATGGTAAATATGCCCACAGGTAGAAGTCAACGCTTCACTTTAGCTAATGATGTGGTGATTTTAGATGAAACCTATAATGCCGCCCCAGAAGCCATGTTAGCGGCTTTGCAGTTGTTAGCAGACACACCAGGAAAGCGGAAAATTGCGGTTTTAGGGGCAATGAAGGAATTAGGAGAAAGATCCCCAGAACTTCATCAAAAAGTCGGGGAAATGGTCAAAAGTTTGCATCTTGATGGATTATTAGTATTAGTTGATGGTAAAGATGCGGAAATTATGGCTAATAGTGCCGATAATATATCTTGTGAATGTTTCACTAATCATACCGATTTGGTAACAAGATTAAAAACATTTATGCAAACAGGCGATCGCTTATTATTCAAAGCAGCCCATTCTGTGGGATTAGATCGAGTTGTCAACCAATTACGGGCAGAATTCACCAATTAAAAAGAGTTGAAAATTGTATTTTCAATATGTTGTCTATTTGCTATAGTTTAGACAAAACAAACTTAATTAAGTCGGTATTTTCTCAAAAATATCATCCACAAGAAAATTACATCTTTTGTAGAGATGTTCCATGAAACATCTCTACCATATAGCAAAAAACAATCTAAAATGTCGTTTAACGAATGAAAATAAACCATTAATTGTTATCAATAGCGAGACAAAAATATTTCAATAAAGTCTTATCCATTGAGATCAAAGCCTTGAATTTATGGATTATTTTTGGAAGAATCAAAAGTAAGGTTAGTCAATATCAAGTCTAATCTCATTTGTTTGATATCAAGACAATATATAATAAGGAGGAATTATCATGGCTAATATCCAAATATCTGCACTACTTCCTGTCGGTTATGATTTATTTAATGATCCCGCTAGTTTTCTCAATGAACTAGCTAATGAGGAAGTACAAAATGTTATTGGTGGAGGTTATCATAGTTGTTGGTCTCATAAAAACAATTACTCTCACAACAATTCCAAGAGTGGTTATAACGGAAAATATTGGGGTCATTAAAATTAGAAAATAGCTGTTAGTTAACTAACAGCTATTACTAATAGTCAGAATAGTAATTTTTATTTTTTACTACTATTCTGACAGGTTATAAAAAAGTCAAATATCAGGTTTATAGCAATCGTGAAATTCTGACTTCTGTTGTAATTACTTACCAAAAGAAAACAATTGTGGAGAATTTTTTCGCCACATAATTACCAAAAGATTAGTTAATAAACAGGTAATTGCTAGGGATAACAAAATATAAGTTGGTGGCATAACTACACCAATCATGAACCAAGTGTAAACGTGCAGAAGCATGATACTAGCAAACAGACAAGCAAATCCAACAGATATCCACACCTGAAGCATGGGACGATTTAGGAAGGTGAGGACAATTGTGAATAAGGTTGTCAGGATATTAGCTGGAACAAGAAAGGCACAAATGCCTATACAGTTGTTGCGGGAAAATTCGATTAAGGTGTTGAAATCTAACATTAATTTTTGGGGATAATTGTAGGTTCTTATTATTAAGTTTTATTATCAATAATATCATTAGTAAAATCATAGTACCTTAAAAGTGAGTAATTACGCCATTTATGTAACAATTTTTAAAGAATTAGCCTTGGCAACTAAATTTATTAATGATAGAGACGCTGTCAGAAACGTCTCTACAATGTCTCCCAGATGAAAAACTCTCTCCGATTAACCCATCAAAATCACAGTATCAATAACGTGAATCACGCCATTATCAGCATCAATATCTGCTGCTAAAACTGTGGCATTTTTTACCTCAAAACCATCATCACAATTAATTTTAATAGGAGAACCTTCCACAGAAGTTACAGTACCAAGTTTTGCTAAATCAGCCTTTGTTAACTTACCAGGCACGACGTGATAGGTTAAAATCCTTGCTAACTGAGGAATATTTTGTAATAAAGTTGTAATCGTGCCTGGGGGTAACTTAGCAAAAGCGTCGTCAGTTGGTGCAAATACGGTGAATGGACCAGGACTTTTTAATGTTTCCACTAACCCAGCAGCTTGGACAGCCGCCACTAAAGTTTTAAACGCATCATTACTAACTGCAATATCAACAATATCAGGCATTGACTTTACCTCTCATCTACCAAAGGTTCTAAAAAATAGTAAATCATGTTTAAGTTTTATTAATGACAATTCTGATAAAATATATTCTGATGATTTTCTGAATATTTTTTTATACATAAAATGGATAAACGCACTTATGCAATATTGGGGACTGGTGCATTAGGTGGATTTTATGGTGCAAAACTGCAAAAATCCGGTTTAGAAGTTCATTATCTACTCAAAAGTGATTATCAACAGGTAAGCGAACAAGGTTTAATTATTGAGTCTAAAGACGGTGACTTTACCCTTTCTCAAGTTAATGCCTATAACAATGTAGACAAGATGCCACAGTGTGATGTGGTTATAGTATCACTAAAAACTACCCAAAATCAACTTTTACCAGATTTATTACCGCCAATAGTTAAAGATGACGGGGTAGTATTGGTATTACAAAATGGATTGGGTATAGAAGCAGAAGTTGCGGAAATTGTGAATAATGTCCACGTTATTGGGGGTTTATGTTTTCTCTGTTCTAATAAAGTTGCACCAGGACATATTCATCATTTAGATTATGGACAAATTACATTAGGTGAATATACATCTAATTATCAATCAATTGGCATTACTAAAAAAATGCGAGAAATTGCCGCAGATTTTGAAAATGCCGGTATATCAATAGAACTATTAGAAGATTTACTATTAGGACGTTGGAAAAAGTTAGTTTGGAATATTCCCTATAATGGCTTATCTGTGATTCTTGATGGGAGAACCGATGAATTAATGACAGATATATATACTCGTCAGTTAGTAGAAAGTTTGATGAGGGAAGTAGTTATAGGGGCAAAAAGTACGGGCAGAATTATTCCTGAAAGTTTCGTTCAAACCATGTTAGATTACACCGTGAAAATGAAACCTTACCGCACCAGCATGAAAATTGATTTTGATGAAAAACGTCCTTTAGAATTAGAAGCAATTTTTGGTAATCCATTAAGAAAAGCAGAATTAGCAGGTGTAAATTTGCAGCAAATTCGTTGTTTATATCAACAATTGAAGTTTTTGGATATGAGAAATAGAAGTTAAATCTAAATCCTGACTCATCCTATCCAAAAAATGGACAAATAAACTATCCCCATAGGTGTTATTTAAAGGGACAAAGGCAAGAAAAAACCTTTACCCCTATGAGAATTTTGGGCAAATCAGGCAAGGCAAATAGTATTTATTCGACAACATTCTCCTTCACTAATCTTTGGTCAGATGCTACTGCCAGAAGTTCTTCCACAATATCCCAAGCTGCTGCACATTCACGAGAAGAATCGCCCTTAGTTGCACAAATTGTTCTCGCTTCTTCCCGTGCAACTTCTATTTCGTCCTCAATAAAGATACGTTTTGGATTTTCAAACAAATCACTTTTTCTGAGGATATCGGTAATTGAGATGATTCCTAACAGCTTACCTTTAATTACGGGAGCGCGACGAATACGGGTATTGGCAAACAAGCGAGCTACATACTCCACACCAAGCTCAGGATTGACGACAATACAAGGCTTAGTCATAATTTCATAAACTCGCACTTGTTTGGAGTCTTTACCGTGAGCAGCAACTTTATAGACAATATCAGTTTCACTGACCATGCCATAGGGGTCATTTTCTGTACGAGGTTCCACAATTAAAGATCGCAAACCTTTATATTTCATCAAATCCACAGCTTCGGCTACGGTTGCTGAACCACGAATTGTGACAACTTCTGTGGTCATTATGTCTTCAGCTTTCATCATCGGTTTATAAGTTCCTATCAATAGTTGGATTGAAAATTGCCTTGGGTAACTTGTGAAATGAAATGTAATAAATTTGCAAAGATCAAGTTTTATCTTTTTTCAATTTGCCCATTATTCTTGGGTAAATTAGTATGATTAACTGAGCCAAAACGATGAATTCTTGGATTTAATCTTCGTAAATTCTGGCTTCTAAAGCATTGGGAAATTCTTGACAATACATCTCAAAATAGCTTTTTGGGTTTTCCACAAAGTCACTTTTTCTGAGGATATCGGTAATTGAGATGATTCCTAATAGCTTACCTTTAATTACAGGGGCGCGACGGATGCCTGTATTGGCAAATAAGCGGGCTACATACTCCACACCAAGTTCAGGATTGACGACAATACAAGGCTTGGTCATAATTTCATAAACTCGCACTTGTTTGGAGTCTTTACCATAAGCACCAACTTTATAAACAATATCAGTTTCAGTGATCATGCCATAGGGGTCATTTTCTGTGCGAGGTTCGACAATTAAAGATCGCAAATGGCGTTCTTTCATCAGTGCTACGGCTTCGGCTACGGTTGCTGAACCACGGATTGTGACAACTTCTGTGGTCATTATGTCTTCAGCTTTGATCATGGTTAAAATCCTGAAAGTAATGGGTATGAGTCTGTGGGACTTTGATTGGGTAAATGTCTAAATATGGAGCAGATGGAAATAGATTCACTCATTTCTAAGATTTGCTGCTCAGACACTTTTGGAGAAAGATTAGATGTAGTTAATGGTTGAAAATTACTTGGTATTCCGGGTGCGTAAGCTTCAATGACACTTCCATCCAGAGAGCGCATTACCATCAGGTAGTCACAAACTGGACACTCTGTACGGATAATTTGATTCATCAAAGAATGCTTGTGAGCTAGTTTTCCATCAGTTAAAAACTGACGTTTTGCTTCACTACCGCAATTAGGACATGGAAATATATACGCTCTCTGCATGGAGAAACCCCCTCAAGAAGGTGAAAGTATTTTGTTTAAAGCTGTGGTGAATTTCTCATAGGGAACTACCCCAACAACTATTTCTGATAATTCGCCATGATTGAAAAACATAACTGCGGGAATACTGCGAATACCGTACTTTTTAGCAATGCTTTGATTTTCGCCATCACCAACATCTAATTTGACTACTTTTGCCTGATCTTTGTATTCTTGGGCTAGTTGATCCATTAAAGGAGCAACCATCCTACAAGGTCCGCACCAAGTTGCGGTGCAGTCCATGACAAACAACTCTTTCGCCTCTAAGAGCGATTCAAAGTCTGATTTTTGGATATATTGAACAAGAGTTTCATTCGGACTTTCAGAAGTAGCCATAGGTTTCTCCAGTAAAAATTAAAATTGGTGATTATGTGGTTGGGAAATGGGAAATTGTCAAGGATAAGATGGAATGTCCATGAGTTAAGTTGTTTGTTGAGGTAAAGCCAATCTCAGAAGTGCTATAACCCTGATGCCATAGAAATTTCAATCTTTTGATTTTTCTTTTATTTCGCATAAAATACTCAGGACTTTTACTTTATTTTTGTGTCATGCAGATAAAATCTGTTTTCCTGCTTTGATTAATCTTTTTCTAGCATTTAAAGTTTTTTTATTTCCTATTAAACGAGACTTAGAAAAAGAATCTTGTAAAAACTGAGTTACTATTTCGACTGGGCGATCGCCATTAATCACAGTTAAACAACCTTGTTGGCGATAATGCTGAATTAAGGGAGCAGAATGCTCCTGATAGACTTCTATTCGCCGATAAATAACCTCATGATTATCGTCTGAGCGACCTCGTTGCAGTAACCTTTGTACCAAAACATCAATTGGGACATAAAAGCTAAAAACTTGGTCGTAAGGCCGTTCTGATAATGCAGTGTTGCCTTTAGCCCGGATTTCTAATAGTAATTGATCAAGAAGTTTCACCTGGGATAAATTACTAGGAAATCCATCCAGAATCCAACCCCGTTGGGCAGAGGAATGACTGAAGTGTTGGCGGATGATATCAAGAATGAAATCATCTGGAACTAAATCACCTCTTTCTATATACGGCTTGACTTTTAAGCCGAAAGAAGTTTCTTTAGCGATCGCCTGACGGCATATATCATCAATGGAAATATGGGGAATTTGCCATTGGCTTGACAGTGCTGCCCCCTGGGTACTCTTGCCAGCACCCGGTACTCCTAAGAAAATCAATCGCATTCAAACACCCCCTATTTCCAACCTAAGATGAGATGAAATCAACAACCAATACAATCCCCAAATATAAGATTCCTCTAGGAATAGCCAATATTTGAGATATCATATCTACAGAGGTGATTGAATTCTCAAAACTATGGCAACTGAAAAATCAAAAGACTCTTACCTGTGGGAAAAGCTAGACCAAGCCAGGAAAGCGAAAGCTGCCAGTGGCGGCTATGCCGGCTATGGTTCACCTGCTTTTGGTCAACAGTCAGTTAATGGTGAACTAGTAGAGAATCCATCTGAACAACAGATCATTGAATTAATTCGCCGTCACCACAAGTCAGGAAAATCACTTCCACAAATTGCCGCGTGGCTTAACCAGCAAGGATATACAACCAAGCGAGGCAGTCAGTGGCAACCTGTATCAGTTAAAAGGGTTTTAGACAGGCTGTATGGTAAAATACAAAGAATTTCCGGCATGGACGAAGACTGATGCCCACATTGGCTCTGATTTAGAACCACAAAGTAAAAATGTCTTCTTTGCCCTATTTGGATAGACAACTTTAAATTTTATCCTCCGTTTACCTTTTAATCGTTAAACCCTTTATATGTAACCTATTCCCTCGATTTATCCTTTACATCCCCCGTATCATAACTGAAATTTGTAGAAATAATATGTATATGACAAAAAACTTTACAAAACTTTATAAATTAACTTCATCAGCTATTGTCAACCATGCAAATTGATGACCCACTCATTGGCGTTCCCTGCTTAGAAGAGGCGATAGATAGGCATCCACTGGTTGTTGCGCCCCATACTTCCCTAATTAATGTTGTGAATTTAATGAATCAGACGCGAGGTAATAGTTGTTTATTACCTGATTTTGATTCAGCAATTGGCTTTAGTTCCATGGGAGGTACGCGTTCAAGTTGTATTTTAGTCATGGAAGAAACAGAAATACTGGGTATTTTCACAGAGCGAGATATTGTCAAACTTACAGCAGCGGGTAGAGATTTTGCTGATGTGAAAATAGCTGATGTCATGGTGCATCCAGTCATAACCTTAGCGGAAACTGCATTTCGGGATATCTTTGCCGCACTGTTTTTGTTTCGACGATATCGCATTCGCCACTTGGTGATAGTCAATGCAGAGGAACAACTCGTGGGGATTGTCTCCCCAGAAAGTATTAGACAAATTTTGCGCCCCACCAACTTGCTGAAAATGCGGCGGGTGTCAGAAGTAATGACAACTCAGGTAATTCATGCACCACCTACAGCCTCCGTACTCAGCTTGGCGCAGATGATGGCGGAAAATCAAGTTAGTTGCGTGGTGATAGTCAAAACAGATTCCTGGAACGATGTCTTATCAGCCTTTAAACCAGTAGGAATTGTGACAGAAAGAGACATCGTACAATTTCAAGCATTGGGATTAAATTTGGCTCAAATTCAAGCAAAAACAGTGATGAGTACACCATTATTTTTGCTTAGTCCAGAAGATTCTCTCTGGTCTGCCCATCAAGAAATGCAGCAGCGACGAGTGCAGCGATTAGTTGTATCCTGGGATTGGGGAGCAAAGTTAGCGATCGTCACTCAAACCAGTTTATTACGGATATTTGATCCACTGGAGATGTATGGAGTCATAGAAACATTACAAATAACTGTAGCTCAATTAGAAACAGAGAAAGCTAAATCTTTCCATAACCAAAGTAACTCCACCGAACTACCTCTACAGCCAGACTTAAAGCAGATACAGAAACAACATATAGTTGCTGACGAAAACTTAGATAACTTGATTGCTACTGTGCAAAGCCGGATAGAACATTTGATCAAAAACCCTGATTTATCCACAGAATTACAGCAAATGTATTTAGGTTTAGCGACAACGGAGATGGAAAAAATCCGCCATTGTCTTCATAGCTGAAAAAATATATAGGACTATTGGGCGTTGCTGATTAAGAGTATGATTTTGTTTCACGCAGAGGCGCAGAGAGTAAGAGTTTGAAATCATTGATTTTTCAATTTCATACCCTAATTCAGCAACGCCGACTATTGTTTAGTAAGCATTCTAAAAATAAGATGCGTTTGCCCTGGGTTCTGGAACTAGCTCTTCATAAGAATACCCGGTAAGTGGGAAACTCAGTGGCTTTAGCCCTGAGAGGGAAACGACACGAGCGGTTTTAACCGCTGTGGATATTAAAATTGAAACCAGATTTTTGATTGGAATCTGGAAACCAACTCCCATTTCTGGGGTAATGTTAGCTTCGACCTGTTATAAGAGCTTGTTAGACTTGCAACACTGTTCCAGTGACCTTAGAACTGTTTAATCACAAGCGACAGAGCAGGGAACTAGCTACGCATTCCGGGGTGTCGTGACTCAAATAACGGCTACCATGAGAGTAAACTCAGGGTGGTCTGGTCAGTACGGCTTGCTTGATTACTCTTGCAAGCCCAGTCCCTTTAGGGCTGGGTTACTGACTAGATTCCATATCAGTTACTACATCTTTTACTAAATCTGTAATACCTTTGAGTGTAGCATTCTGATCTTTATGAAGATAAGACAGACTGGGAAATTCAGCACACAATCCCACGAATTCTTGATCTTCTTCCGACCAAGTAACTTTATATGTGTAGTGGGTATAGTTAACCATCTTCCATTTCCTCAATTTTTTTATAGGATAGGTAAGATGCTTATGATTAGCATTAAATAAATAATAGTATCAATATTAATACTATGTCAATGGGAGCGTTAAACTAATTTGAGGTATAAAATCACAAAACCTCTATTCATAACCATTTACCAGATACAGCAGATTCCGCTCTAATGAGGTACAAACTTGAATTATGAAACTCTTGTAGTGCGGGCATCTTGCCCGCTGGATATGTACCTCATAACACCGGAAAGTGCTGTATTATTCAGAATAATCACTACCAGAACCAAACTTCCATTTATCTATTAACCGATGCCAATAATATCGGTTTTCTGGTGATAGATTATTAACTAATATTTCTAATCTTGGACTTAAAGAGAACAAACTAGTATACACAATTAAATTCACATAATGTAACATCCAATCCAACAAACTCAATAAACCAACTTGGGGAATGATTTTCGCAACTAATAAAGGATGAGATAAACCAGTTTTTAACAAAGTTTTTGTTAACGCCCTAAACTGAACAATATCTTGTAAAAAAGGTTTTAAAATAGGTGTTCCTAACTGCTGCATTTGGGCAAATACAGCGGAGAGTAATTGGTTAATTTGATTGGGGTCAATTTTTTGATTTACACCTACACTCATCGCTTTTTGGAATAACCAAGTTACACTTAAACTCGGTTGATAGGGTTGCAATATTGCCAAAGATTGGGCAGATAATTGATCAGTTTTTAATGCTTCTGCAATTCCTAAAGTCAACCTTTGTAAATGACGTACCATAGCCCCAAAACCACCAAAACTTAAAGGTGATTGATTCCCGCTACTATCTCCCACTGGTAAAATCCGATTCCAAGGGGTTTGCAGAGGACTTTGACGATAACTAGGAAAGAAACCAAACAACGCCCTTTGAAAATTTAGGCGATTAATTTCCACACCTTGATATTCTGGTAACAAGCGTAAATATTCGTCAAATAAAGTTTCTAAACTCAACCGTTGTGGATCTGCATCCATATAGGTAAATAAATATGTAGTTCTTCCGTCTTTTGCGGGAAATGCTTCCCAAAAATATTGACATTGATTTTCCAAAGCTGTGAAAGATAACAACAAGTCTCCTGAGTTATTTTCTGGATATCCTTTAGCACAAGTTCCCACAACTAAACAAAGTGCATCTGGTTTTTTTCCTTGACGCGCTTGTTGGCTAATGGGAGAAAGATTTCCCATAGCATCTAGTAACAATTTTGCAGTAAATTGATTATTGACTATGACTCCATTTGGGTGAACTACAATATCGCTAAATGGTGTATTTTCAAATAACTTTCCTCCAAGCTTAAGAAAGCGGGTTTTTAAGGTTTCGAGGAGATAAATAGGATTGACACCAATGTTAAGAACATCTTCTACCCAAACTTCTGTACCTCCTTGAAAGCTAACTCTTGCGGGGTTATATTCAGTGACGATAGCTTGTGCTAATTCGTCTGCTGTCAACAATTCCAATTCCCGAAATACTTCTAACTCTTTGCGAGAAATATTCCATTCCTGTTCTCTTCCGCGCAAAATTCCCCTTTCTAGTAAGGCTACGCCCACACCACGTACAGCTAAAGCGCAACCAATCAAAATTCCTAAAGTTCCACCGCAAATAATGACATCAAATTCTACAGAGTCTAAATTTTCGGGATTTTCTGTAACTACGTTGGGTATGGGTGCGTTACCTTTTCGCAATAATGTTAATATGCTGTCAGTACGACGCAAGCCGCCTAAAACATCGCCTGGGAGTTGGGAAAGAATTTCTTCGGTTAGGGACATAAAATTTAATTCCATCTGTGTATTTGATGATATACTAAATTTATAACTATGTAATAGTTAGTTGATACAATAGCTAACAAATATGAAATCTATATTTTCACCAATATCAAAACAAGTAGAATTACCTCTAAAATTAGTAACTCATCAAAAACAATTCACTTTTATTGATCTTTTTGCTGGTATTGGTGGATTTAGAATTGCTTTAGATAAATTAGGTGGTCAATGTTTAGGCTATTCTGAAATAGACAAACAAGCAATTAAAGTTTATCAGCAAAATTTTATTAGTTACTTTAATAAACATGAAATTGAATTAGGAGATATCACAAAAATTAGTCAACTTCCACATAGTGTTGACATCATTGTTGGTGGTGTTCCCTGTCAACCTTGGTCTGTTGCCGGTTGTTTAAGGGGATTTGAAGACAAGCGAGGAAAATTATGGTTTGATGTCATTCGACTAGTGAATAAAAATCAACCGAAAGGATTCATTTTTGAAAATGTTAGTGGATTAGCAAGTCCTAAAAATCGGGATAATTTGGAACTGATTCTTAACGAATTAGCAAATACAGGATATTGCGTGAAATGGAAGGTTCTTAATGCTTACGATTTTGGTTTACCTCAAAATAGAGATAGAGTTTTTATTGTTGGGATTAGAAGGGATATAGAAAGATGTCAGGAGTATAAATTTCCTAAACCTTTGAATATTCACCCAAAAGTTCTAGATATTTTGGATGAATTAAAAAATATTAATTTTGTTGAAAAAGTTAAACTAGATGCAAATACTTTATTTAAAGGTGTAATTCCACCATCAAGAACGAGATTTCAAAAAGATGATGAGTTAAATGATTTTTTCATTTTTTCTGATTTAAGGAATGGACATACAACAATTCACTCTTGGGATATTATCAATACGAGTGATAGAGAAAAAATGATTTGCTTAACACTTCTTAAATATAGAAGAAGTAAAAAATATGGAGATAAAGATGGTAATCCTTTATCTTTTGAAGATTTCCGAGAAATAATCACCGATATAGAGATCAATGAATTAAATAAATTGCTGGAAAAAGGAATATTCCGGTTAACATCTGATCATAAATATGAATTTGTAAATTCTAAAAATATGACAGGTATTAATAATATTTATAGAATTATTTTACCGACTGCTGAAATTTTCCCAACTTTAACTGCTACTGGTTCTAAAGACTATATCGCAACTGTATCTATTCATGCTAGTCATCCACAGGAATATAAAAATCTTTTCTTAGAAAAAATTTATCAACCGCAGAAATATATACCCATTACTGCAAAACACGCTTGTAAATTACAAGGATTTCCTCTGAATTTTGAATACCATAAAAAAGATGAAGTTGCTAAAAAACAGTTTGGTAATGCTGTTCCTGTACCTGTTGTTGAATATGTAGCTAAAGAATTACTAAAGATTCTTGATATCTAACTAATTTGGATAAAAAATATCACGAAATTCTTCTGCAAAGTTTTCTTGTCCTAATTCAACAAAAAGTGATTGTAACTCCTCAAATGTATTTTCCTTTCCAGAACAAAAATCCCAAAATTCATTTTCAACCCATATATCTTGGGTAGTATCTAGAGGTGAACTAGATAGCATACTTTTTTTCTCTTCATACCAAGATTTTTTAAAAGGATTAAAAGGAATAGCAATACGCGCTTCTACGTTAGCATGAGGATGTTTAGCAAGTCTGTAAGCATACCATTCCAGCATTTGTTTGTTGAATTTTTTAAAATCTCCTTGATTTGATTGTGTAGTTTTAATGTCAAATATATACTCAATTCCATCTTTAGACAAATGAAGATCAACTCCAGTTCCCGTTGAAGGAGATATGTATTTCTTGATGTCTTGAGGATTTATTTTTAAAGCAGCATTTTTTAGACTTTGTATACATTCTTTTGTTGAAATTCTCCTATTATTAGGCTTATTTTCTCGTTCGGACACTAATCTATCTAATTCACTCTGTAAAGTTTTGGGAAATGGAGTTGGAATTAATATTTTCTCTTGAATGATTTCAAATCCATTTAACTCTGCTAAAGTTTTAGCTATAGGTTCCCAACAAGTTGTTCCTAAACTTGTTTCTAGTCCACCAATCAGAGAACGTATGCGTCTTTCTTTGGGGAAAATATCATCTAATACTTGGTAATTTTTTATTTTCTTACCTTTGAAAAAATTCCTAATTGATTTCTTGAGATTTTCTTTAATTATCCGTTTAATATGCTTATCCATAATTCAATTAGTATGATGTGTTTGTGGAATTGTTCGCGTATAAGCTAGATTGGACAAGCATATGGCTTTGGCTAATTTTGTCATGTAAGAAAACATTACATTAGTTATGCGATTTCTGTGGACTGCTGAACGCTACCGCTTTGATCCCTTTTAAATTAAACATATTAATTTATTAATTTAGTGATATATACGGTCATTCTCGTTATCTTATCAGCTTTGGATATATTTTGGCAAATGAAACTGATCTCAGAATTTATGCCAATCTAGATATAGAAGTCTCTCAATAACTTAATTTGTAGGAAACACCCATGAACAGTTCTCAGATAGTTGCAATTATTACAGGGGCAATTTCTATACTTCTGGCTATCGCATACCTAATCGTTGTCCAAATTATTGATTATCGGGATATGAAGCCAGCGCCCGTTAGTCAACTCAGCCCAGTCGTAATCATTGCGTCAAGTAATTTACCCAATTTGCAACTTGACATAATTGCTAAAGTGTGAATTTGATCGGGGTGGAAAATACCGCCCCTATACTATAGATACTATAGACAAATACAATCCATAGACTCAAAATAATAGTTACCATTTAATAATTCAATCTATTGAAATATAAGAATTCTTTACAGAAAATATCGTGAATTTGTCTAATTAGGTAATTCTTTTTTGGCACAGATAAAGGTAAGCTATTTCTAACAATATTAAATAAAGATAAATTTTCATTGTCTGTCATCACTAAGTTGATAGGGATCAACGCTACTTGGTGTGTTTTCTTTAATTTTTGCTGCAAACTATAGAGGTAATTTAATGGATCAGTATTTAGTAGACACTGTTTGGCTAATTCCGGTTTATGCTTTGATAGGTGGGCTTTTAGCTATACCTTGGTCGCCGGGAATCATTCGCAAAACTGGTCCTCGACCGGCGGGATATGTCAACGTGGTGATGACCTTTATCTCCTTTTTCCATGCCGTCTTTGCTTTCTTTGCTATTTGGAATCATCCAGCTAAAGAAGTATTTATTCCTTGGCTATCAACAGCAGGTTTAAATCTGACTATTAATTTAGAACTTTCTGCTGTCAGCATCGGGGCAGTAATTATTATTACCGGCTTGAACTTGCTGGCGCAGATATACGCTATTGGTTACATGGAAATGGACTGGGGTTGGGGACGCTTCTTTTCCTTATTAGGATTATTTGAAGCTGGTCTTTGTGCTTTGGTTTTGTGTAACGATTTATTTTCCACTTATGTAATTCTGGAAGTCCTCACATTGGGAACTTACCTATTAGTAGGTTTGTGGTTTAGTCAACCCTTGGTAGTGACTGGGGCGCGTGATGCTTTTTTGACTAAACGGGTGGGAGACTTGTTTTTATTAATGGGTGTGTTGGGACTGTGGACACTCTCAGGAACTTGGAATTATACAGAGTTAACTGCATGGGCGGCCACGGCGAATGTTGACCCGACAATTATTACTTTAGTGTGCTTGGGGTTAATAGCTGGACCTATGGGTAAATGCGCCCAGTTTCCTTTGCACTTGTGGTTAGATGAGGCGATGGAGGGACCTGTTCCCAGTACAATTTTGCGGAGTTCGGTGGTAGTGGCCAGTGGGGCATGGGTGTTAATTAAATTACAACCTGTGTTTAGTTTATCACCTGTGGCATCTTCGGCGATAGTGGCGATTGGGGCGGTGACAGCGATTGGTGGGGCGTTAATTGCGATCTCTCAAATTGACATCAAACGCTGTTTATCCTATTCTGTCAGTGTTTACATGGGGTTAGTATTTATTGCGGTAGGCACACAGCAGAACGAAGCCGCATTATTATTAGTTATCACTCATGCCGTATCCGCTGCATTATTAGTTATGAGTACCGGGGGCATTGTTTGGAATAGTGTTACCCAAGATGTTACCCAATTAGGTGGATTGTGGTCACGTCGTCCCATGTCCGGGATAGCATTTATTGTCGGTACATTGGGTTTAATTGGTTTTCCCCCTTTAGGTAGTTTTTGGGCATTATTTAAATTAGCTGATGGGTTATGGGAAACACATCCGACTTTAGTAGGAATAGTAATTTTTGTTAATGCCTTAACTACATTTAGTTTAACTAGAGAATTTGGTTTAATCTTTGGTGGTAAACCCAAACAAATGAGTGAACGTTCTCCTGAAGCTATTTGGTTAATGGTGTTACCAATGATGATTTTATCTGGCTTTGTTTTACACCTGCCTTTAGTGTTGCAAAGTTTGTCATTACTTCCAGACTGGGCAACATTAAATAAAGACGTAGCCCTGCTATTAATTTGGTCAAGTATCTTCGGCTGTAGTATTAGTAGCATCATCTATTTAGGCAACATTCCCAAACCAATTCGTTTACCCTGGCAAGGTTTACAAAATTTATTTGCTTACGATTTTTACACCCCTCAAATTTACAAAGTTACCATTATTTTCGGCGTTGCCCAACTTTCTAAATTTGCCGATATGCTGGACAGATTTGTAATAGATGGTATTGTCAACTCTGTGGGTTTATTCTCTCTATTGGGTGGTGAAGGCTTGAAATATAGTAACAATGGACAAACTCAATTTTATGCCTTAACAGTTCTGTTAGGAGTCGGTTTTTTAGGTGCTTGGGTGACATGGCCTTTCTGGGGAATTCAGTTCATGAATTTAATTTTCTAAATATCTATGATTTAGATTGCTGATAATAATCTACCCCACAGCGGGGGGAAGAAAAGGATAAACTTTTGATATTGGAGGTGGTTGGGGATGGGGTTCTTGTATCTCACTCAATCGAGAACCGCTATATTACCAATTACCAATTACCAATTACCAATTACCAATTACCAATTAATAAATATGTTGAGTGTTTTAATTTGGCTACCAATTATAGCCGCTATAATCATCGGTTTTTATCCAGCAAAAAATGTTCCTGCGAGTCAGATTCGGTTAGTATCTTTAATCGTCACAGGTTTAGTTTTGCTGTGGAATATTTTCATTTTGTTAAAATTTGATATCAGCAATCCAGGGATGCAATTTACAGAATATCTACCTTGGAATGAAACATTAGGTTTAAATTATCAGTTAGGAGTTGATGGATTATCAATATTAATGTTGGTATTAAATAGCTTCCTCACTTGGATTGCTATTTACAGCAGTAGTAAGGATACAGAACGTCCTCGGTTATTTTATTCCCTGATTTTGTTTGTTAGTGGTGGCGTTGCTGGTGCTTTCTTATCAGAAAATTTGCTTTTGTTCTTCCTATTTTATGAATTGGAATTAATTCCATTTTATTTACTAATTTCTATTTGGGGAGGAGAAAAACGAGCCTATGCGGGCATGAAATTCCTGATTTATACAGCCATTTCTGGGGCTTTAATTTTAGCCACATTTTTAGGCATGGTATGGTTAACAGGTTCTCATAGTTTTGCCTTTGATGCTGTGGCGACTCAAAACATTTCTGCGGGAATGCAATTAGTATTATTAGCAGGAATAGTTTTAGGTTTTGGCATTAAGATTCCTTTAATTCCTTTCCATACTTGGCTACCAGATGCTTATGTTGAAGCTTCCACACCTATTGCTATTTTGCTAGGGGGAATATTAGCAAAACTGGGAACTTATGGACTATTGCGATTTGGCTTGGGAATGTTTCCTCAAACTTGGCAGATTATCGCCCCAACTTTAGCAATTTGGGGGGCAATTAGCGCGATTTATGGGGCAGTTGTAGCGATCGCCCAAACAGACATAAAACGCATGGTAGCATATAGTTCTATCGGCCACATGGGCTATATTTTACTAGCAGCAGCAGCCGCCACGCCTTTAGCATTAGTTGGTGCAGTCGCCCAAATGTTTAGTCATGGAATTATTCTCGCTATTCTCTTCCATTTAGTCGGAGTTATTGAAACCAAAGTTGGGACAAGAGAATTAGATAAACTTAGTGGTTTAATGAGTCCTATTCGCGGTTTACCATTAATTAGTGCCTTGCTGGTTTTAAGTGGCATGGCTAGTGCTGGTATTCCCGGTTTAACAGGTTTCATTGCGGAATTTATTTCCTTTCAAGGCAGTTTTTCCAGCTTTCCCATTTCCACAATTTTATGTGTAGTAGCATCTGGTTTAACCGCAGTTTATTTTCTTATTCTTCTCAACCGTACCTGTTTTGGCAAACTGCAAAATAACCTAGCCTACTATCCCAGAGTATTATGGAATGAAAAAGTTCCCGCGCTAATTTTGGCATTCTTAATTATCTTTTTGGGAGTACAACCCACCTGGTTAGTGCGTTGGAGTGAAACCACAACTACCGCTATGGTAGCGGCAGTTCCCACTATCGAAAAAAACGTAATTGCGGAAATTGCGTTGAAGTAATTATCAAAAATCATGAGTAAAATCTATAGCCCGACTGGGAATTAATTCCCAGTCTCATAGCAAAAGTTGTCTTTTGATGACTAAAAATCCACAAAAATCTCTAGTTTACTTTAGTAAACTTTAGCTATTAGCCTGGAACTTACAGCAGATTTCGCTCTAATGAGGTACAAACTTGAATTATGAAACTCTTGTAGTGCGGGCATCTTGCCCGCTACATAAGTACCTGATAACACCGGAAAGTGCTGTAAGTTCCAGGCGGGTGTGGAAGCCAACAAATAAACCCAAAACAAAAATATTATGGTACAAACTCCAGCTAAACCAAATACAAAAATCCCACCTTCAAAACACGAATTTGCAGAAATTATTCATCGTTTAGAAGCTGGCGGTTCAATGTTACCAGATACCCCAGAAAACTTAATGCAAATTATCGGTATTTATAAAGCTTATGCTGTACCAATGGATTTCTATTGGCGAGACTTACTTTATATTGCCGAAAGAGTATTTTTAGATCCTTTGCCAGCTTTTAAATATTTCCTACCCCAAGAATATCTAGACTTACATAATCACTATGCCGGGGATGATGCTGATTTAAGAATTTGGCGAGGTATAGCCACTGCACACCCAGAACTTTTGGCATTTATGCAAAAGGGTGAAACTACCAAAATGCCGAAAATTTTCCATCATTTATTCCATGACAGAATTAACATGGAATTTGCGGAAGCCTGTATGCAGGCTATGTTTTGGCATCGCAAAATGTATGCACCTGTTAATCAATTTGATGCCTATTTAGATTCCGAAGAATATAAAGCTAATGCTGATAAAGCCATTAAAGCTTATTTTCGGAAAAACCCCCTCATGTCGGGACTTTATAAACTGTTTCCTGATATGTTTTTGGAACAGTGCCGGATGATGTCCTATTATTCTAATTTAGGACTTTTTTGGGAAGTCATGGCACCAGTATTTTTTGAAATGTCAGATATTTATGATGAAGGTGGTTTCAAAAGTGTACCTGATGCCATGAATTTTCTCATAAATGGTATATTTGCTATTGCAGGTCGTCCGATTTATCATCATGTTTATATTGATGGTGAATGTTATGAAATCATCCCCAAATCTAAAGGTTTTACTTGGCTATATGAAGCCGCATTACCCTATGTAGAAGCTGTTTTTTATCGCACAGCACCATTTAGAGGGACAAAGTCTTATAATGCCCAAGCAGGACAAGTTCCAGAAGATCAAAAAGACTTCCATTATGGGATTCTTTACGCTGATGTTTTTCCTGTGGGTACAGCCGGAATTCCGCCAACATTATTAATGCAAGATATGCTGCACTTTTTGCCTCAATATCTTGTTGATTATTACCAAGAACATTGTCGAGGAGAAGAGGATATTTTGATTCAATTGGGGATTACTTTTCAACGTTCGATGTATAATGTCACATCGGCGGTAATTCAAGCTTTAAGAACTGCCCTGTTGTATCCTTTAGATGATGAAAATCCTCAGCATTTACAAGCAAATCGGGAATTTTTTGAAATGCAGCTAAATCGCTTTACTCGCACTGATTATGGTATGCGTGATGCAGCGAGATTACGGGATATTCAAAGACAGGATTATAGATAAATTACCCTCACTACCCGCTTTTTCTCTTAATATATTTGATGACCAAGAAAGAGGCGGGTAGAGGCTTGTTAATATCTAATGTTGATGTTCTTGCCCGTGATTTTTGCAACCACCCTGACCATGATGGTGGTCGTCATTATGTCCATGAGTGCAGCCTTGGAGGTTCTGCTGCATGAGGTGTTCACTCATTTGTTTTAAAGACTCATCTACGGCTTTTAAGCCTATCCATGCGTCAATTTTCTCAACATCAAAGCCTACTTCTCTTTTATCCCCTACTTGGATCAAGGGACGACGGATTAATAAGGGATCTCTCAGCATCATGACTAAAGCATTTTCAGCGGTGATGTTTTCTGGATTCACCTCTCCTGATTTTACACTAGGCGCAGCTTTATTGAACCATTCACTGACAGGGCGATCGCCAAAAAATGACCGCAATTTTTCCACTGTCCAAGGTTCTGTTAATAGGTTATATGCTACTACTTCATGACCTGCTGCTGTTAGCAAAACTTTTTGCTTTGTACCACCTTTACAGCCTGGTTTTTCATAGAAAATTACTCTGGCCATTGCTGTTTCTCCTATAAGGTTATAGTTGGATGTTTGGATAGGAAATAATTAACCGCAGATGAACGCAGATAAACGCAGATAGAAGATGATTATTTTGATTGATAGCTAACACTTAGATCCCCGACTTCTAAGATTAATTATTCATTTATTGACAATATCTAAAAAGAAGTCGGGGATCTTATTTTCTATAATATTTATCAGCATAATCTGTTATTTCTTTTTTTGCCACTACCTTTAAAATTTTTTAGCAATGTGGTTAATTACGTCAAATTCAAATCTCTGTTTTGGGTTTGTTTCTCCATAAATATTAAATGTTACTGTTGGTTCTTTACCAATGGCTTGAACTTGATGTATTGTCTCAGGTGTAAAACTGATAATATCACCGGGGGATAAATTTACTTCGCCTGTTTTTTCAATTTTATCAGGAAATTCTGGATGAGAACTCCGTCGCCAAAATGTGTTTTTTTCCTGACCTTTTAAAATTGCGACTACTCCCCATGTTCCATGATTATGAATATTAGAAGTTGTTCCTGGTGCAAATGTTACTGTTTGTACAGTTAGGGGAAATCCTAATTCATCATATAATAGTAAAACCGAGATTCCCGTTTTTAGATTAGGTTGTAAAGATTGACTTTGTACCCAATAGGAATTAATAATTAATCGTCTTACCAACATTCTAATTTCTGGTAGTCGTGTTGATTCATCTTCAACATTTTTGAGGATATCTTCGACTTCAGTTAAAAAGCGATACAGACGATAATTATCACGCAATAAATCCCATGATCTTGCTGATTTACAAACTTGATATTGTCCATTTTCAGCAACAAATAAATCCTGACCTTGCATAAATTTTAAAATATTGACTGTGCAGAATTAGGTAAAAAAATGATAGGAGGAGAGGTTTGAGGCATTTTAGTTATAGGAGTTATTGGAGATGTAGGCATTCCCGGCAGAATCACAGTATTCTGGTTAGAAGATGAGGATATTAGCTGGGAATTTGAGTTGAAAGATAACCAATTATTCATGATTCGTAATTTGCTGATTGCTTGTGGTTGTCATTTGTAGGGGGTTTTCCCTATTTCCAGATTTAATCATCTACTTCTGGTGGACGAGTTAAAATATCGAGAAGAATACCAGCACCAAAATCATTTTTGTCATCAATACCTTTTATTCTGATACTGATTTCCTTTGCTTTTTCTATGTTTCCTAGTTTAGCTAATACCAAACCAGAAGCAGCATAAGCAGTTAAGTACAATCTGATTTGAGATTCTTCGTGACGTTTAACTAGGATAGGTTTAAGTTCTTGCCAATTATCAGGTAGACTTTCCGCTTTTTTTATTTTAGCGGTTATTTTCTCTGCTGTTGTCAGTGCTAAGACATAATTATTTTTGTAGTAAAAATATCTATAAGCTGCAACTAAAACATCTGTGTTATCTCCTGTTTTAGCTAACGCTTGCTGCATATATTTTGTAGATTCTTCTGTATTTTCCCAAGTCTGTGCAGCTAATATTAATAATTCTTTGACATCATCTGCTACATCAAACCATGAAAAGCTATTTGTATCAATTTGCATAATAGGTAATTAATCCCATTTGTTCTGGAATATTGGGGATTTCCCATATTTACTATTTAACAGTTAAAATTATATTTATTTAGATAAATTTAATTATTTTATCACTTTGGTAAAATGAGAGAGAATAACGTCACTTTCTAGTACAGAAAGAGATTCCATACAACAAATTGCAGGAGTTGCTATATTAAGTATTGCTGTTGCTTCCGGATCTTGGGGATAGACTAACTTCTCAGTTTTTTTATTGATTTTTGGCAAAATCAATAAAAAAATTAGTTTCTATATAAAGCGTAATCATTAAATTTTCTAACCTTTATTGTGCTGCATCAGCAATTTTATCTACAAAGCCTATCTGAGTTAGTTCTTCTGATTTTGGTGGATTATCTGTTTTCCAATTATCAGCCAAATCTCTCAACCATCCTTCAACTAATGTTTCCAGATAGTATTCAAAAATCCTCTTTTTATGACTAAATTCTGGATCATATTCAGACAAAACTTCATGAGTTGGGAAGGTGTAGACATTTTCTAACTTTTCACCATCCCATTGAAAAATCTTAATTTCTTCACGGGTAGCTGTCATAGCATAAGGAATTATAACTTTATTATGTTCATACTCAAACTTGAGGATATCTTCAACTTTGGCAGTAATATCTTCTACAATGTTTCTGGCTCTAACTTTTGATACTAAAAGTTTATTTCCGTTTTTATCCCAAGCTGTAATGTCAGATAGTTCTATTGTTTTGTTACTAAGTTGTGTAACGTCCATTTTTTTAATCCTGGTGACATTGACTATTGCAATATCTTCATTATAAATGATAATCGCTCTCAACTCTACATCAAAAATGCGATCGCTCTTCTGTTTACTGTTCATATTCTGTAACTGTATGAGAAAGATTACCATCATCATCAAAAGTTGATTGATGACCACAAATGTGGCAAAAATATCGTTTGAAATTCCTACTACCGAATATAAATTCTTCTAACTTCAAATTTTTTTCATTATGACAAGTTGTACACACAGTATCATTTGAACCTCGTAAATTCATCAACTGTTTAACATTGATTTGAAGAAGTTTTATTCCAACTTCTACAGATTTAGAAATGGCTGTACACCAATCTAAAAAGTCTTGCTCTTTGAAAAGTAGCCCACTCCAAGCATTTTTGTGAACTCCTTTATGTATTAAATACTTTTCCCCACCATGTATGCTGCCATTTAGCTGTTCATACAGGTTAGACACATTTATATTTAGTTCATTAGTTATTAAGCCCGACTTTTCCAACTTATTCAAAAGTCCATCTTTTCCTCGTAGTTGTGGGGTACGATAGTTATTAGATCGCCACTTTTCAAACTCATTGGGTTGATCACAAAAATGAACGGGTAAAACTGCGTTTTCTAAAAATCCACGAAGTATCTGAAATGATTGTTTATAATATAATTGAGCAGCCATTTCTACACAAGCACCTATATCTGTACTTGCTTCAAGTAAATGGGCTTGTGAAAAAAACGCACTATCAGCCAGTATATTGCTATAAACATTCTCCCAAGCTACAAGATACTTCAACGTTTTCCCGAAAATTTTATTGTACAAGAAGTAATCTGGAGCAATTTTTTTATATGTCCGAGCAGCCGCAGGTGCTGGAACTGAGTTCATGGTATACACAGTAAATTTTTCAGCCAATATACTACTTGCATCTATTCCTTCTTCAAGCCTCCGATCAGTTATATTCTTTCTTGTACTCTCATCAAGATGAAATATCTCACCTTCTTTTGAGAGAATGAAAGCAGATTCGTTGTAAAGTTCACTTAAGAATGCAGCTAAATCACCACTAGTAGTTGCTACTTCTGTCCAAGTAGTTAGTGATTCATTAGAAAAATTAAGTAGTGAAATTGCTTTGTCTGTAATTACATCTTTGGAAACAGTAATTACCATAGTTTGAGATTTTATTTTTCTTTTCTGTAACATAAGCAACACTCTCATCTGGTAAAAATATTTGCTTTATATAGCTTATCAAAGCAGATTGACATTAACCTTATGCGTTTCTGATTTTTGATAAAATCTAAAAAACAGCAAACTCCGTATATTTCCGAATCTCAGGCGCTTTAAACCCTAAAATGATATGTGATTTTGGTATTCCCGCAGCAACCAAATCATTAGCAACCCCTTCCTCAGTTCCATCATGTTGAATCCAAACCTTACCATCAATTAAATCAAGATGTAATAAAGTTCCATATATTCGATAACCATTTTTCCAACCAGTTTCTACTAATAAATAACGATCATTTTTTTCATCTAACACCAATTCAACTTTAACTTGTTCATCATTGCCAAGAAAATCACCATATTCTTCAAGAATTTTTTTAATTATTTGACGATATTGATTAGTTAAGGAATCCATTTGACAATTACCTCCTGTTCAGCATCAAAACTAAATAAACGAATTACACCATCTTCAATTAAAGTTTGACCAGCTTCTTCTTCAAAAACTGTTTTACAAGTGCTTTCACTCACAGCCAGAAATAACTTATATTCAGGATAATAACGTGCTAATAAATGATCATACAAAACAAATTGACCAACAGCGTCTTCCAGGTCTTTCATATCCTAAGGACGAGTAAAACTTTTCACCTCAACAGCTATTTTTTCTGTTTCTCGTTCTGCTGCTAATAATCTTTCAGCACCTAAATCAACAAATAGATTTTTACCTCTTGCTAAACGAATTCGTAAAGGGTCATGAATAATTTTCCAACCATCTTTGATAAGTGCATTTTTTACAGTATTGTGATAGATGTCTTTAGCTGGCATAGTATTTATTTTATCAACATAATTTAACAAAGTAATCTCAACTCTATCAAGTAATACAATTATATCATAATTCATGCTGAGGCAAGCTTTTCTATAACCAGTATCAAACAATTGTTATTGCTTTAACAGAAACTTTATGAAAAATGCAGGAAATTGATAGAATTATTCCAGGTTTTCCAATAATCTAAGTAGATGAGTTTCACGCAAGGAAACCCAACATTTTCCAAACTTTGTTGGGTTGCGCTATCGCTTAAACCAACCTACAATTTTATTAACTAAACCGTATTGGAGTAAATAGCGTAAATATTAATTCCCTATCTACATTGCAAACCCAAAATATCCCCCATTTACCCCTCTCCCCTCATGGTGCAAAAATAATATTAGGAAACAATATTACACCAGAACAAATAGCAATACCTATTGCACCTACTCCCACAACAATGTTTGGACCCCGTGCAGCTTGTTTATTATCACCAACGGGACCATTATGGGTAGCAGATACAGGACATCATCGTTTATTAGGGTGGCGAAATTTACCCACAAAAGATCATCAACCTGCTGACTGGATAATAGGACAACCTGACTTTTTTCATGAAGGACAAAACGCTAAAAGAACACCAGGAAAATCTACATTTAGTGTCCCTACAGGTATTTGCAAATGTGGTCATGGTTTAGCCGTTGCAGACGCTTGGAATCATCGCATTCTCATCTGGTATAATATCCCTACAGATAGTCATATTCCCGCAGATTTAGTATTAGGACAATCTAACTTTATTGATAATTTACATAACCGAGGAAATCAACAACCTGCGGCAAATACTTTACATTGGCCTTATGGTATTTTCTATCATCAATGTAAGTTATTTGTAGCTGATACTGGCAATCGTCGCTTATTAATTTGGAATCAATTACCCACAGAAAATGGACAACCTGCGGATATAGTTTTGGGACAACCAGATATGATATCACGCAATGAAAATGGTGGTGGTTCTCCCACTGCTGCTAGTATGCGTTGGTGTCATGATATCACCCTTTGGGAAGATAATTTAGTTGTTACAGATGCAGGTAATAATCGGGTCATGATTTGGGAAGGAATTCCCACAGCAAATAATGCCCCTTGTGCAGTGGTTTTAGGACAAAAGAACTTCAATTTTGTGGAATTGAATCAAGGTGTTTATTTCCCTAGTGCCAGTAGCTTAAGTATGCCTTATGGGGTAGATATTGCAGGGGATTGGTTAATAGTTGCTGATACAGCTAATTCCCGTTTGCTAGGATGGAAAAAACGAGCATCTATTTTATTATTGCAGGGTGCGAATGCTGATGGTGTGATGGGACAAGATAACTTTACAAATAAAAGTGAAAATCGAAATTTTGGACTACCAACAAGAGGAAGTTTAAATTGGTGTTATGGAATTAAGGTTTGTGGTGAGAATGCGGTAGTTGCTGATTCTGGAAATAATCGCGTTTTGATTTGGAAGTTTTAATTATTTCGCGCAAAGATACAAAGGAGCAAAGACGCAAAGATGAGAATAGAAGAAATTCGGGTTTGTGGTATTGTGCAAGGGGTGGGTTTTCGTCCTACTGTGTATCGTTTGGCGAAGGTTTTTGGTTTGAAAGGTGATGTTTGTAATGATGGTGAAGGGGTGTTAATTCGTGTTTCTGGGAGTGAGGAGGAAATAGCGGAGTTTGTCAATCAATTATATCAAGAATGCCCTCCTTTGGCAAGAATTAATGAGGTGATTAGAAGTCCATATTTGGGGGAGTTTAATTTTAATGATTTTGTGATTTCTCGCAGTGTTAATAGTGTGGTGAAAACGGAAATTTCTCCTGACGCTGCAACTTGTCCCCAATGTCAAAGGGAGATTTTTGATCCTTTTAGTCGTTATTTTCGTTATCCTTTTACTAATTGTACTCATTGTGGTCCAAGGTTGAGTATTATTCGGGCTATTCCTTACGATAGAAATAACACTAGCATGGTGAATTTTTCAATGTGTAAGGAATGTGAAAAGGAATATCAAGATGTCGAAAATCGTCGTTTTCATGCCCAACCTGTGGCTTGTTTTGAATGTGGACCGCGTGCATGGTTAGAAAGGGCTGACGGTAAACCTGTTATCTCTGATATGTTTTCTATGTTAGATGATGTGGATGCTGTTTGTACTTTATTACAAAAGGGTGAAATTGTTGCTATTAAAGGTTTAGGCGGTTTTCATTTAGCTTGTGATGCCACTTTAGAAAATGCAGTTTTAAAACTCAGAAATCGTAAACAGCGTTATCATAAACCTTTGGCTTTAATGGCAAGGGATATTAATATTATTTCTGAATATTGCTATATTAATGAGTTGGAAAAAGAATTATTAACAAGTCCTGCTGCACCTATTGTTTTATTAAATATTAAAGATAATAGTAAATTAGCATCTGACCTAGCCCCAGGACAAAATACCCTGGGTTTCATGCTACCTTATACGCCGTTACATCATTTAATTCTCAGAAGAATGAAAGTACCCATAGTTTTAACTAGTGGGAATATTTCTGATGAACCACAATGTATAGATAATGAAGATGCAAAAGATAAATTATCAAAAATAGCTGATTATTTTCTTTTACATAATCGAGATATTATTAATAGAGTAGATGATTCCATAGTTAGAGTTATTGATAATCAAATACAAACCCTTAGACGTGCTAGGGGATATGCACCAGCACCGATTAAATTACCACCTGGATTTGAGAAAATACCGCCAATGTTAGCCATGGGGAGTGAGTTAAAAAATACCTTTTGTTTATTAAGAGAAGATGAGGCGATTTTATCACAACATTTAGGAGATTTAGAAAATGCGGCTGCTTTTAATGCTTATCAAGAAATATTGAATTTATATCTCAATTTATTTGCCCATAAACCAGAAATAATTGCTATTGATAAACATCCAGAATATCTATCATCTAAACTTGGCAAAGAACTAGCAACAGGTAACAAAATTAAATTAGCAGAAATTCAACATCATCACGCTCATATAGCCGCTTGTATGGCAGAAAATCAAATTTTTTTAGATACAAAACCAGTATTAGGAATAGCATTTGATGGTTTAGGTTATGGTGAAGACGGTACACTGTGGGGAGGAGAATTTCTCTTAGCAGACTATCAAAATTTTCAACGTTTAGCCACATTTAAACCTATGCCCATGATAGGAGGAAAACAGGCAATTTATCAACCTTGGAGAAATACATACTCTCAATTAATTAATGCTTTCACCTGGGAAGAACTTAAAGAAAAATATAGTGATTTAGAAATAATCAAATTCTTAGAACATAAAAACCCTAGACTACTCAATCAAATCATAGAAAAAGGTATTAATTCACCCTTAATATCATCAGTAGGAAGATTATTTGATGCAGTTGCAGCCGCCATAGGTATTTGTCGAGAACAATGCAGTTATGAAGGACAAGCAGCCATAGAAATGGCAGCAATAACTGATATCAATATTTTAAACAATGATAAAGAAAGTCTAAATTATTCCTTTAAATTTGAAAAATTAGATAGTATTTATTATATAGATACATCCCCAACATGGCGAGAAATTCTTAATGATATTAAACAGCACATCTCATCATCAATAATAGCTGCGGGATTTCATAAAAGTTTAGCTATTGCTATTGTAACAATGGTTCAACAACTTAGACAAGAACATCAATTTAATCAAGTAACATTAACAGGAGGCGTATTTCAGAACCAAATTCTATTACAACAGGTAAAAATGCGACTAGAAAAATTAGAACTTAATGTATTAACTCATAGTATAGTACCCACAAATGATGGCGGATTATCACTAGGACAAGCCGTAATTGCAGCCGCTAAATACTTAAAAGAAATAACATAAAAACCTCTGTTGTCTCCGCGCCTCTGCGTGAAATAAATCTTTAAAAAGGAAAACTAAAATGTGCTTAGGAATACCCGGACAAATCACAGAAATAACCAACCCAGAACATAAACTAGCCATAGTTAATATTGGAGGAGTCAAACGCCAAATAAACATAGCCTGTATAGTTGACGAACAACACCCCCCAGAAACTTGTATAGGAGATTGGGTATTAGTCCACGTCGGTTTTGCCATGAACAGAATCAACGAACAAGAAGCCGCAGAAACATTACAATTATTGCAAGAAATAGCCCAATCTTATCCTTAAAATCTCCTTTATTCCTTTGCGTCTTTGCACCTTTGCGCCTTTGCGCGAAACAAAAATTATGAAATATGTAAACGAATTTCGTAACCCAGAAAAAGCCCTCGCTTTACAACAAGAAATAACCAAACTCAGCCAACAAATAGACAGACATTTAAAAATAATGGAAGTATGTGGAGGACATACCCATGCTATTTTCAAATACGGAATCGAAGAAATATTACCCGATAATATTGAATTAATTCATGGGCCGGGTTGTCCAGTGTGCGTCATGCCTAAAGGGAGAATAGATGATGCGATCGCACTCTGTCAACTACCCAACATCATATTTACCACATTTGGCGACGCAATGCGCGTACCCGGTGCAAAAACCAGCTTATTACAAGCCAAAGCCCAAGGTGCAGATATTCGCATGGTTTATTCACCCTTAGACAGCCTGAAAATAGCCAAAGAAAACCCCCATAAAGAAATAGTTTTCTTCGGTTTAGGATTTGAAACCACCGCCCCCAGCACCGCATTTACCATTCTCCAAGCAGCCGCAGAAAATATTACTAACTTTAGTCTGTTTTCCAATCATGTATTAGTAATTCCCGCATTAGAAGCATTATTAGAAAATCCCGATTTACAACTTGATGGTTTTGTCGGTCCCGGTCATGTAAGTATGGTAATAGGAACAGAACCTTATGAATTTATTGCCCAAGAATATCATAAACCAATTGTTATTTCTGGTTTTGAACCATTAGATATTTTCCAATCAATTTGGATGTTATTAAAACAAATAGTAGAAAATCGTTGTCAAGTTGAAAATCAATATAATCGCTTAGTAGAACCTAGGGGAAATCAAAACGCCTTAACAGCCATAAATAAAGTATTTGCAGTCCGTGAAAAATTTGCATGGAGAGGTTTAGGAGAAATCCCCAATTCTGGTTTTAAAATCCGCGAAGAATACGCCCAATTTGATGCAGAAGCTAAATTTACAATTCCTAATTTAAAAGTAGCAGATCATAAAGCTTGTCAATGTGGAGAAATTCTCAAAGGAGTTTTAAAACCTTGGCAATGTAAAGTATTTAGAACAGCTTGCACACCAGAAACACCCATAGGAACTTGTATGGTTTCCTCCGAAGGTGCTTGTGCAGCATATTACAAATATGGGCGACTTTCAACTATGGCAAAAAGAGATAAATCAGGTGTATCAACCGAACCTATATCAGTCTAAATTACACAATTTGAGGAAAATTATATGCCTTTTGTAACTGTCCAAATTGGTAAAGGTCACTCCATAGAAAAAAAGCGAAAATTAGTTAAAGCTGTAACTGACGCTTTAGTTTCTGCCTTAGGAACAAAACCCGAATGGATAACTATTCATATTGATGAATTTGAACGTGAAGATTGGGCAGTTGGTGGCGTTTTACATTACGATAAACATAATGGTAGACATGAAGAAACGGGTAGGTAATTAATTAATTAATAATGACAGGCATCTTGCCTGTCCCACAAGAAAACATTATAATTACAAAACAATTTTAAAAATGACAATCAACTCTCATCAAAATCCCCTTTTCCAAAAAATTGAACAAATCCGTCGTCGTCAAGGAAAGGTAAGAGATACTCATATTAACTTATCCCATGGTAGCGGTGGTAAAGCTATGAGAGATTTAATAGATGATATCTTTGTTAAAAGTTTTGATAATCCCATTCTTTCCCAATTAGAAGATCAAGCCACATTTGATTTAGCCAATCTTTCCCAATATGGAAATAGATTAGCATTTACCACAGATTCCTATGTAGTAGACCCCTTATTTTTTCCTGGTTCAGACATAGGAGAACTAGCAATTAATGGCACAATTAACGATTTAGCTGTCAGTGGTGCAAAACCTTTATATCTTACCTGTAGCGTCATTTTAGAAGAAGGTTTACCAGTAGAAACCTTACGCCGTGTAGTTGCCAGTATGCAAAAAGCAGCACAAAAAGCCGGAGTGCAAATAGTCACAGGAGACACAAAAGTTGTGAATCGTGGTTGTGCTGATAAACTATTTATTAATACTACCGGAATCGGCATAATTCCCCCAAACATTGATATTTCTCCTCGCAATATTCAACCAGGAGACGTAGTAATTATTAACGGTGAAATTGGCAATCATGGCACAGCAATATTAATTGCTAGAGGAGAATTAGCATTAGAAACAAATATAGAAAGTGACTGTCAACCATTACATGAATTAGTCGCCGAAATTATCAAAGTTTGCCCGCAAATTCACGCCATGCGAGACGCAACCAGAGGAGGTTTAGCCACAGTATTAAATGAATTTGCCCTCACTGCAAATGTAGGCATACGCATTAATGAAAACGCCATTCCCATT
Organism: Dolichospermum sp. UHCC 0260; assembly: GCF_009711985.1. Classification (NCBI taxonomy): domain Bacteria; kingdom Bacillati; phylum Cyanobacteriota; class Cyanophyceae; order Nostocales; family Aphanizomenonaceae; genus Dolichospermum; species Dolichospermum sp. UHCC 0260. Next base: position 60,157 of record NZ_VIKZ01000009.1, read on the forward strand.
CGAGAAGAAGTAAATGGAGTTTGTGAAATACTCGGTTTAGAACCCTTGTATTTAGCCAACGAAGGAAAATTAGTCATTGTTGCCCCTCCAGAAAAAGCAGATTTAATTTTAGCAACAATGCAAAATCATCCAACAGGAAAACAAGCATCTATCATAGGTGAAATTATTCCCACACCACCAGGAATAGTCCTCTTAAAAACCGCCTTTGGTGCAGAAAGAATCATAGATATGCTAGTCGGCGACCAACTTCCAAGAATTTGTTAGAATCTATAAATTACGTAGGTTGAGTTGACAAAATAAACCCAACGCTTCCAACATTTTTGCGGTTTTGTTGGGTTGCGCTGTCGCTTAACCCAACCTACAAATTCACTTCTTTTCTCTGTGTCCTCTGTGCCTCTGTGGTTCGTTTAAAAAAAGTATATGCACGAATTAGGAATCACCCAAAATATCATCGCCATAGTTAGCGAAAACGCCCAAAATAAAAAAGTTCAAAGAGTATTATTAGAAATTGGCAAATTATCAGCTATTATGCCAGATGCAATTAAATTCTGTTTCGATATTTGCGCCCAAGGTACAATAGTTGAAGGGGCAAGATTAGAAATATTAGAAATACCCGGAATGGCTAAATGTCGTCAATGTGGTAGAACTTTTGGTATAGATAAACCTTTTGGAATTTGTCAATGTGGTAGTGTGCAATTAGATATCATAGCTGGTGAAGAATTAAAAATCAAAGAAATTGAAGTAGAGGAATTATGTGTGTAACCTGCGGTTGTTCTGACGATAATCAAACGACAATTACAAATATGGAAAATGCAGATCATCATACCCATACTTTAGCAGATGGAACTGTAATAACCCATTCTCATCATCATGAAGAAGCACCCCAAATTCATGCTAAAATTCATAATACAACAATATCTTTAGAACAAGAAATTTTAGGTAAAAACAACTTATTAGCTGCCCAAAATCGCGGCTGGTTTAAAGGTCGAAATATTCTGGCTTTGAATTTAATGAGTTCTCCAGGTTCGGGAAAAACGACATTATTAACTCGGACTATTAATGATTTAAAAGATAAATTAACTATTGGCGTGATTGAAGGTGATCAAGAAACTACTAATGATGCGGAAAAGATTAAGCAGACAGGTTGTAAAGTCGTGCAAATTAATACGGGTACAGGCTGTCATTTAGACGCTTCCATGATAGAAAAAGGTTTGCAAGAATTGAATCCTCCTCTTAATTCTGTGGTGATGATTGAAAATGTCGGAAATTTGGTTTGTCCGGCTTTATTTGATTTGGGAGAAGCGGCTAAGGTGGTAATTTTATCAGTGACGGAAGGGGAAGATAAACCTATTAAATATCCCCATATTTTCCGCAATAGTGAAATTATGATTCTTACGAAAATTGATTTATTACCCTATTTACAATTCGATGTCCAACGTTGTATTGAATATGCAAAACAGGTAAATCCTAAAATCCAAATTTTCCAAGTTTCTGCTACTAATGGAGAAGGTTTGGAAGATTGGTATGGGTGGTTAAGTCAAAAGGTGAATAATTCAGATAATTTAATTTCTCTATAAATTAATGTGCTTTGTGTTGAGTTTAATATTTTTTTACAAACCACAGAGACACAGAGAGAATAGAAAATGCTTAGTTCATATTTATTTTTCATTGTTTTGTAGGGTGGGCATTGCCCACTCTACTAAAATTGGCTTTATTTCTGAAAAACCGTTAATAATACAAATCCTAATAAGTCATAATGACCTACACAAGTTAATCCAGCATTATTACCCATTTCTTCTCTTTGTTTCTGGCTATAAAACTTAATTCCTGTAGGAGAATGGGGCGTAATTTGACATGATGATGAGTTGTTAAAAGTAATGTCCACTAAATAGAATTTACCACCAGGAGAAAGTACCCTTGCTACCTCATTTAAAACCTGTTCTGGTTGAGGATAATGCAAAAAGCTGATGGTATTAAAAACTGCATCAAATTGTTCTTCAGCAAAGGGGAGATGTTCAGCATTACCTTCAAGGTAAATTAAGCGGGGACGGTGGCGGTTATTTTGTCTTGCTACCTGTAACATTTGGGGAGACAAATCTAAACCCGTGGCTGTAATTTCTGGAAAATGAGTTGCTAATCTATTTAATAATCTACCTGTTCCACAACCTAAATCTAAAATATTTGCATGAGGTGATAATTCAACTTTTGTAAGTAATCTTTTATGGATTGCTTGATAAATAAAAGAAGGAAATGCCCAATCATAACTATTTGCCCAACGGTCGAAAAGTTCTTTTTTGTTATTAATCATGTTGTTAATCATGGCTGGTATGTTGTATTTATTTTATTATAACAAGATAGATCCCCAACCTTTTTAAGAAGTCGGGGATCTGATGATTTTAGTGATTAAAATATAATTTAGGACTTACAACCAATCTCGATAGGCTGAAATTTCGGTTACTCCAATTTCAAAGGGTGATCCTTTGCCAAAAGGAGGATAAACGCGAATTTTGGCATTTTTAGTAAATCTTTCCAGTCTATTTCCTAATTGGGGAATATTGCTGACTATGTGCCAATAAGCAACTATATCGGGACAGTCTACAATTAACATCAAAGTAGTCTTATCTGTGGTCATGTACCACTGACAATTAGATAGTAATACTTGAGTAATGCGATCGCACGCATAGAAGAAGCATCTACCTATAGCTTGTTCCAACTCCAAATGAAGAATTCCATCCTCTTTTGTTACCTTTGTAGGAGGTAAATCATCGGGGGGAAGCAAAGAAAATTTAGACATAATTCCGCACCTCTTGATTGTAGCGTTGCAAACTTTCTCGATTTTTTTGCAAAGAAAAAGATGAGGGTTTTAACGCTAGTGTGCTGAGATCTAATTCGTCCTGAAATTTCTTGATTTTGTCACGACAACCGTTGACATCACCGATAATTGAATTCTCAATCAAATAGTCTTCATCAAAACAAATATTTGTCCGATCAAATGCTGGTTGTTGAGGACTTTTCTGCATTACTTGAGTTGAGTTAGCTGTCATTTCTTTGCTGAAATGGCGAATAAAAGGCAATGCTTCATTTACTGCTTCATCATGAGTTTTACCCACAAAAAAGAACCGGGCTAACAGGAACTTATCAGCACCACTGGAATTAAATTCCCGATATTTATTGACTGTCTTCTTGAGTCTTTCTAAAGAAAAAGGTGGACCACCCATGATTCCAAAGGAATTTTTAGCAGCAAATTCAATTGCATCATTGTCACCACTAGCAACATATATGGGAATTGGTTTTTGCAATGGTTGGGGATGAATTGTGAGATTTTCACATTGATAATATTCGCCATTAAATGATACGTTAGTCTCATATAAAAGCTTTTGAATCAATGCCACTGACTCTAACATTCTGGTGCGAGATTCCTGAGTTGTCACCCCAAAATGTTTATTTTGCTGCGGAAATGGACCACCTTTAGCTACCCCAAAAGCCAGCCTACCACTACAAAGATTGTCCAACGTAGCAATATCTTCAGCCACGCGAATTGGCTGATGAAATGGCAATAATACAGCGGCAGTTCCTAGACGAATTTGCGAAGTCACACCTGCCAAATGTGCCAATAACAGCAAAATTGAAGAACTGAGATTGAACTCATTAAAATGATGTTCTGTTACCCAAGCTTCTTCAAAACCTAAACTTTCAGCCTCTTTTACCAATAAAACTTGCTCAAAAATAGTCCGTCTAGCATCTAGGTGATGATTTTCGTAATTGCAGAAAAGTCCTGTTTTCATTGTTGACCAAATATCAGATTAGGCTGCCATTAATTGCAACTCCAACCATAATCGAGGTTCAGACTGTTTTAACTTCGACATAGGGTCACGTAGCAATCGTTTAGCATTGAAACAAACTACTTGAATTAACCCCATATTTTCGGCTAATTCTCTGAGGATTTCTTTTTTGGCTTGAATACAGGGCATCATGTCTTCTCGACAATAAATTCCTATATATCGAAACCGTTTTGCAGGCCGTCCCCAAAAGCAAGTGATAACTTTCACATGACAGCCTTCTAAGAGTTCTCCCACGGCTGGATAATAGTCATTTACGACTCTAATAAATTCTTGGGCTAGGATGTCTTCAGTAATCATGTGACTGATTCTTCTGTAGCTTCCATAACTCTATTTAGTATAACATATAATTGTTATTTAAACCTGACAAAATTAATAATAAAATACCAGATCCCCGACTTCTTTAAGAAGTCGGGGATCTAAAGATATCAAGTTTTTATCGAGAATTACGTTCTGCTACTAAAACATCAGCAATAATATCTGGTAGACTTTTCAAATCGGTATATCCTTCTGAACCAGAAATTGGCGAAATAAAAGTATAGTTAGGGTCACAAACTCCTGTGTCATAAACCTGCATAAACCATTTATCAGGTAATCCCTCTACACCCAATTCTACAATGTACCAACTCTCACCCATTAATCGAGAATTAATCACTGTAAACCAATCTCTATAATCATCAGCAATATTCCAATCTGCCAAAAGAAATTCTAATGATATTTTTCCAGCATCAGTTGAAGTCAATAGCATCATTACTCCTGAGTGACAACTTGATTAGAAACTTCAGGATATAAACCTAATTCCTTTGCTAATTGTTTAGCAACAAAAAATAAAAATTGCGCTCCATCTTGATTACCTTGATGGGCAAACATTGTGGCTACTTGTAACATTGCTTGCACTAAACCAGAGTCAATTAATTCCGGTTGTGCTTCCAAAACTTCTGGTTCTTGACCATTAGGACATTGGAGAAGTTCATCAATTAAATTAAAATACTGTGTTTGGCGTTCGTCTGTCATGATAATTTAGTTTATGGTGAATGATTAACTTGAAAAATTACTGTTCGATGCTTTGTTGCCACATTCTTTCTAAGATGGCAATGTGTTCTTTTAATACAGCAGCACGATAGACAAGATATCTGTCATAAGCAATAATTCCTATACCAGTACAAATCGGTGTGATTAAAAATATCCATTGCAAAATTGTTGCTAATTTATATTTTCTTGCAGCAATTTTTAATTGATGTAGAAAGTTATTGTTAGATAATTTAACCTTGACTAAAGATGGCTGAGTATTGATAATTTTTTGTTGGGGAACTAATTGAGGAGATGCTATATTTATTTTCGGCAATTCACAGGATAAATTCTGTGTTTTAACGAACTCTCTATGTTGTCCCCAAACTATAGCAAATACTACTACCCCTGGAGAAATTAATGCTAAAGTTACCAAACTTACGGTAAGCACATTTAAAAGTTTGACTTTCATATTTATTCTCCATTGCCAGGTATAGATTACCTAGATAGAAATAAAATTCCTATTAGATTGATTTTTGCACCTTTTTGTTATTCAAAATATGCTGATCAAAATCTCCTCAAAAATAAAATTATGTCCTTTCTGTATGGAGTAATACAGATAGTATTTAGATGAATCTTGAGAGATATAGAAGTTAAGAAGTCCCCCCTGATTCGTCAGACTTTCATCTTAGGAACTTCGGGGGGTAGAGGGGAATCTCTGCGTAAATCCTATATCGTTTATATCAGTTGCCTTTCTGGTCCTAGCTTTAAGGGATGCCAATTAATATTATTAAGATAATTACGACAATACTCACAGCCTGTAATCCTGACTGTGCAAGCATTTAAAAAAATATTTGGTGTAGAGGTGCTAGTATTTATTGAGTGGGGTACTAGCATTTTTGAGGGAAGGGACGGGGGATTTTGTACTCAAACTCAAACTAAGATGGGCTATTGGTTTGAGATATTTTGAAAGGAAGATTCACAAGTACAAACTGCACTCAAATCACAGGATCTCATGACAAGGCTAGACCTAAGATATCTTGAATAGCTCAGAAACAAAATTAAGATATTCTAAGGAAAGTATTATCTTATTATTTTCAACAATTGGGAAGATTTGCTTATAGCAATAGACAGAGATGATGCTAAAATGGCTATGGCTGATATCAAAACTCAATCAGATAAATACTTAACCAAAATAGATTAATATATAAATTTTAGGGGTTAATAAATGCGAATTGCTAAAGACGTAACAGAACTTATTGGCAAAACTCCATTAATTCAGTTGAATAAAATTCCCCAAGCCGAGGGAGTGGTAGCTAGGATAGTTGTCAAATTAGAAAGCATGAATCCTGCGGCCTCTGTAAAAGACAGAATTGGCGTAAGTATGATCCTTTCCGCTGAAGCTGAAGGTTTAATTTCACCGGACAAAACCATTTTAGTCGAACCAACATCTGGTAACACAGGTATTGCTTTAGCAATGGTAGCAGCCGCCCGTGGCTACAAGTTAATTCTAACCATGCCGGAAACCATGAGCCAAGAAAGACGCGCCATGTTGCGGGCTTATGGTGCCAGTTTGGAATTAACACCTGGTACTCAAGGAATGCGAGGTGCAATTAACAAAGCGGAGGAAATTGTTGCTAATACTCCCAATGCTTTTATGTTACAACAATTTGCTAACCCAGCTAACCCGAAAATTCACCGAGAAACCACCGCAGAAGAAATTTGGGCAGATACAGACGGAGAAGTTGATATCTTAATTTCTGGGGTCGGAACGGGCGGTACAATTACTGGTATTGCTGAAGTAATTAAACAACGCAAACCCGGTTTTCAAGTAATTGCGGTTGAACCTAGTAATAGTCCAATTCTATCTGGTGGTAAAGCAGGTTCTCACAAAATTCAAGGTATTGGTGCGGGATTTATTCCTGATGTTTTGCGTCAAGATCTAATTGATGAAATAATTCAAGTTGAGGACGCAGTAGCAATGGACTATGGACGGAGATTAGCCAGAGAAGAAGGGTTATTATCAGGAATATCTTCGGGTGCGGCTTTAGCTGCTGCTATTGAAGTAGGTAAACGTCCAGAAAATGCTGGTAAATTAATAGTAATGATTCAACCTTCCTTTGGTGAACGCTATTTAAGTACCGCTATGTTTCAAGATTTAATGAGTTAAACATTTCGTAGGTTGGGTTGACGCAAGGAAACCCAACAAAATCCTTAATAATTTTTGTCTGATAGCGTAGCGTGGCGTAGCCATATCAGGATTTACAGGATTTAAGGATTTATAGGATGTTTATTTATTTGATAAAATAACTTATAATTCTCTATTTTTTGATATTAAATTATATTAATCATTTTGTATTATTTAAGTATTCGCTAATAATTTCTAAAATTACTTGTTCAATATCTGGGATTTTAGATTGGATAATTTTACCTTTGATATGTTTATGATCTGTATAACCCAGGTCAGGCTTATGCTTTGCGTTGTCATAACGAAATATTAAGTTATTTTCATGGTCTTGATAATGGAATGAATAGGAAAGCTTTTCAATAGATTCTTGTAGGTCAATATATTCTTTAAAAAATAGACGTGAACCTTGCAAAAATTCTAAATTACCTTGGATAAAACCTACATAATTGGATCTGGAATCAACAGAAAAGCTAAATGATAAAATCCATCCTTCATTCACATATTTTTGAATAACAGTAACAATATTAGCTTGGTAATTGTTGAGTAACATATTCAATTGCTTCTAACTTTTGTAGAGAATTAGTTAATTTTTGTTTAATTTTTATCTCTCCAGCCCAACTTACATATTCTTCGTCACCACCTGTAAGGTCTTCTGCTGTCCAATTGGCGAAAAAAAACTCTGATGAAACTTGATATTTTGCTTCAAATTCCATTAGTAATTTATTGGTTTTTTCTATTGAACGTTTTAAGTTTTTAATCTCGGAATCAATGGCTGACTGAACCAGGTTTTGTACGATTTCAACGTCAGGAGAATCGGATTTAATTTGTAGCTGTAACATAAGTTTTACCTCAAATAGAAGGACTATAGTAATTTTACTGCTTGGGTTTTTACAAGACAATACATATTAATTATAACATTTTTTTACTCTATGGGGAAACCTGGAATAATTCTATCAATTTCTTGCATTAATCGTAAAGTGTCTGTTAAAGCAATGACAATTTTTTGATAATGGTTAATTTCCTCAACAGATAATTTTCTATTAGCATTTTTTCGGTCTTTTAACCATTTATCTAATACTTGATATCCTCCTATTTTAAATTCCCAAATATGTGGAGGAATATCGGTAAAATAGCTTTCTTTATTGATATACACTCTTTGCAATTCGGAATTATAGGTAACTTCACTAACTTGATTATCTCCTATGGTTTGGTATGTTGTGATTAAGGTATTGAGTTTATCAGATTTCATTAAATGTAAATTAACTAATTCTTCTCCTTTGATAGCTAATTCATGAAAGAGTTTTTGATTACTGGTTAAGGGAAGACGCGGAAAATCTATCTTTAGAAATTCAGCGTATCTAGTACGATAGGTGGGACTGTGAAATATAGCATAAGCATAGTAAAATATTTTTTCTGGAGTTGGTATTTTACCGAGTTTTTCTTTGATAGTTTTTAAGAATGTTGGGGATAAGTTAGGAGTTCTTTCTATGAAAAGATTTGTTTGTTTATTTTCTGTATTTGGATAGATATAAAGAGGTGCTAAACTCATTGTTCCTTTATTACTATAAAAAGCTCGATTATCAACAATACAATCAGAAACAATAAAATGATTATAATTGTCATTTAAAGCTACCTGTCGCATATAGACTAGAGCTAAATTATTCTGTTGAATCATATGATACATAACTTCTTTTCTTGGTCTATCTACTAATTCTTCATAATTATAGTAATATCTAAAATCAAAAGGCCGATAAAGATATATTTGAAAATATTTTTGCCAATCTTTACAAGAATTTAAAGATTTCCTTCTATCACTAATATTCCATTGTGGATTATCATTTAATGAATATTTATTGATAATTTCACTATCAGCTATAGTTAACTTTCTAAAATCTTCGATTCTGTTACTAAGTTGTTCTAAATCAAAATCTATTACAAAATGATCTCGATGAGTTTTAACCCCTGTCGAATTTACAGGGAAAATATCTGTAACATTCCAACCTTGATTATATTCCGTTGCTAAATCAAAATCTTTCGGTGCAAAAAAGTAATTTGGTTCAGTTGGTTGTAACTCTATCCAATCAACACTATCTAAACTTGCAGATTCTAAAAACTTATATTTATCCTCACGTCTTCCCCAAACATCATAATATAATACCTTTGCCATTTCCTTAACACCATCTCTGGATTTATAAGCGGTAGAAAAATAATCAGGTTCGCTTTTTTCGCGCACAGCAATTAAAATAGATACACCTTGTTGAATATCAAAAACATTTTGATCAACATTTCCCTCTGGTGTGGTTTCTTTTAATAAAGAATTACCATGTAAATCCATGATATATAAAGTATCAAAATACTTTAATAATTCTTCCCTCATACCTCGATGAATTAAACCATTGAGATAGGAATGATTAGTAATAAAACCAATAATACCATAGCCTTTAGGTGTTTTTTGAATTTGATATTGAGCAAAACGAATAAATTTAATATAATCATCATCTAAAGGTTGAATATTCTTTTCTTTCTCTAACCTAACTCTACCTTTATATAATTCTAAAAGTTCCCCAATATGGGTTAATTCCGTAATGGTTTTACCCGCTTTTCCTGTTTTGTAAATCCGATTCCAAGCTGAACCAGTATATTCAACATCTGCTAAATATCTTTCATCTTGATTTAAAACTCTTTTGCGTTTACTAGCATTTTGAGAACTGACAGAATAAGGAGGATTTCCTAATACCACCATTACGGGAATTTCTGTTTTTACTTTTCCTGCTTGACTGGATTCTTCGGCTATTATTTGAGTAATACCAGGAATTAAATCACCTTCCTTTATTCCTGCTTCTAACGCATTTGTTAAATAAACTTTCAATCTTTCCTCTGGTACAAATTTATAACCTAAATCTCCTAATAATAAACCTAACTTTAAATGCGCTATAGTATAGGGAGTCATTAATAATTCAAATCCAAATAGACGGTTTAAAAGTCTTGCACCTCTTAAAAAATTATGCCATTGACGGATATCAAATTTAGCAACATTATCACGAATTTGTTTAATAACTGCATATAAAAATGTTCCTGTTCCAGTTGCGGGGTCAAGAATTGTGACTTTGCGATTTCCTAAACCATATTCTAAATCAAAGACTTTATCTAAAATATCATCAACAGAACGAACAATAAAATTAACTACAGGTTCAGGAGTATAATAAACTCCTCTACTTTTCCTTAATGAAGATTCATAAGCAGCTAAAAATGTTTCATAAAAGTGAATAACTGGGTCTTCCGTGCGGGTTTCCTGACCAAAATTTTCTAAAATATTGGTCATGTCTATTGTGTTAAATAAGTCTATTAAATTCTCAATTGATTTGTGAATTTTACTAACACTATCAGTTCCTAAAACCAAATCAAATAAACCTTTTAAAAAAGGGATTCTATCACTAATATAAATACTGGCGGTTGTGCGATTAAATGCAAATTGTCCAGGGTTTTGTGCATGACCAATTTTCGCAGTAAATAACCCATAAGCAATAGTTTGGGCATACATATCTGCAAATTTATCATTATCTATATCTAAAAGTAGTAATTTCTTAAATGTTGATTTTAATTGATTTAATTCTTCTGTAGTTGTTTCTATTTCTAAAGATGATTGAATTGCGTTTCTAATAGTTTTAGTATAAGCTGCCATTTCTTTAGCCAAATCATAATAGTTATTAATATCTCTGGCTTTTTGATTCAGAAATGACTGGAGTAATTCTGTAATAGGTCGTAAATCATTAACCAGAATAATTTCACCTTGTTCTAAATTAGCTAATTTAGCAGTTTTTTCACATTCTCCGTCTACATACCACCAAAATTCTAGATAATTAGTTAAAATCAAATTGTAACCAATATTGGATTCTAAATAACGTTTGATTTGTGCAGTTTTTTGGATTTTACCTAAATCAATATGAATATCTTTAGCTTCTATATATCCCAAAATTCGATCATTTTTTCTAATAGTTAAATCAGGGATTCCTGCTTGATTACCTTTCTCTTCAATTCTGGCATTAATACCAATCATTAAATCCTCAATTAGACGTTTTAGACTGGGGTAATGACTACGTTCTCCACCGCGTTGGCTATTTTCTTGCAAGTCTTGGATATAGTTATTGAAATCAGACATAATCCCTGGAATATTAATAAATAATTTTCCTTTGAGGATAGCACATATTTTTTAAGATTTATCAAATTGTAGTAAAAGATTACATTTAGTAATAGTCCCCGAATTCTTTAATAAACTATCATTTTTTAGTGAGATAAATATTAAAAACCCAAAAAATCTATGCCGCAAAACTTGTAGAGACATTTAATAAAACATCTCCACATTTATGAACCTCTCAAACTCTTATTTCTCCGTGTCCTCTGTGTCCTCTGTGGTTAGTTTCTTCATTCATTTCATTCTAAAATCTTGCAACAAAAAAGGCATAATTGCACCTGTAGTCAAACTAGCCACACCAATGGGAATACAGAGGGGAATTGAGGCTTGTGCTAATAATACTAATATAACCGTACCAATACCACTAGCAATAATAATTTGACGCAGAAAATATATAGGGTCACGGAATAGTTTACCCTTGAAAAATAACTGCATAGAAAACCAAGTTAATGCTAACATATATGCTCCTAATGGTTGGCTAATAAATTCAGGACAAATAACCCTAAAATTACCGCAGGAATTACCCCTGCTGGTGCAAATAAACTACCAATTATGGCTGCAAATTGGTATCCGATATCTTTACCCGCAAGGATAATTCCTCCTATTGCACCACCAATCATTGATAAAATCACAGCAATGATTAACCAAGTAAATCCTGTAGTGAGATTTAATTCTGTATTTAAACTATGCAGAAATTTGAGAAATACTGGATCATTTACTAATTCAAACATAGATATTCTCCTATTTAGGGTTTAATTTAATGAAAATGCTTGAATTTCCGCAGTTAAATCTTGGAGGGCTTTGGCTACTATTTCGGCTTGTTCTAATTGCTGATGTTCTGTAAATATTCGCCAAGCTTCTTGATAGTATTCTTCTGCTTTTAAGAGATTTTGGGGATTCCCTAATTCTGGTTTTTCGGGGTCGTCAGGTAAGTTGAAGAGAAGGTTAGCTTTGTTAGAAATTGTATTGGCATATTCTAACGGTGTATCTTGCAAATTACGCACTTTTAAAGCTTCATTGTAAGCTAAAACAGCCCGTAAATTATTTTCGATAGGATGAGAACTTACTAAATATTGTAAAGCATTTCCTAAATTATTTTGCAACATTGCATATTCTCTAGGATGGTCAATTAAGTTAATATGTTTGAGGGCAATTTCAAAAGACTGAACCGCTAAACCTTGACGCAAAGATTCCTGTGCCGACGACATGGGCATGGAAAGATAAGCGATCGCTATGTTATTATGTAAAATCGCATATTCCTGGGGGTAATCTTCCCAAGTAAACACCCGCAAAGCCTCATGATAAGCATGAATACTCTCAGTTATCTGGGCTAAATTATAGGGAACTAAAGATTGGAAAACTAACCCCAAATTCATCTGCACTGCGGCTACTTCCTCCGCCGTTGCCAATTGTTGTAAAATCGGCAAAGCTTCCTGATAATCTGCCCGTGCTTGTTGCAAAAATTGAGAACCCCCATCAGGAATCATCTGTAATGACCCTGCCATGCCCACCTTAGCCCGTGCTTTCAGTAAAACATAGTCATCCCCACACATTTGATAAGCGCGGTCAAATAGCCCAATTGCATTGTGTAAATCTTGGGCTGTTTTCGGCTTTTTCTGAAAACCTTGTGCTATTTCTATCAGCATTTGGATTTTTTCGGCTGTTGTTGCTGACTCTGAAGATATGGACGCAATAGCAGCTTTCACAAATGAATCTGTAATACTAGAAGTCATAAATTTGCCTGGGGAATGGAGTTATGATCACCCATATATTAGGGTTATTAACTAAGCCGATTTACGCAGTTTTCGAGTTGATACAGATTCCCCAATTTCGTTCTAGATATAACCCCCCACCCTGAACTTTAGTATGGCTTACGCCACGCTTCGCTATCAGGGCTAATAGCTAAATTCCGTTAAAACGGACTAGAATTTTCTTTTAGTCGTCTTTAGACAACTTTCGCTATGAGACTCCGAATTCATTCGGAGGCGGGCTAATTTGGCTATTAGACTTGTGAATACGGCTTACGCCAGGCTACGCTCTCATTTGGAGGTGAACTACATGAGAAGGCAATAACATTAATACTCTCCAATATAAAACAATTGGGTTATAAAAATCTAGAGTGAATTTACCAATAAAAGGAGTTTCCTTTCTATCCTCAACTTCGTGATTTATCTAACAGTTGTCAAAATTGGCATAAAATTAAAACCAGAATAAAAAACCCACTCATATATGGGTAATAGACATCTCCCGTAAAGATTGTAGAGACGTTCCATGGAACGTCTCTACAGGTCACGCATATTTAATTTTTGGAGATGTCTAATTACTAAAGTTTAAACTGAGAGAGATTACTGTACCAATAGGACAATAAAGCTTGCCAGGTAGTTTCTAATTCAACATCACTAGTATCAGCCTTAGTTAAGGAAAGTTGCCCCCAGATACAGCGATGATCACGGATAATTTGTTTTGCGTTAAATAGATTCAACCATTGCACCGGATTTAAATAAAGAGGATAAAAATAGGCATTGAATTGAGATAATGTCACCGTACTTTTTCCCTGAGAATTAATACAAGCCGTCAAATAGCGGTTTTGCTGATCAGAAAACTCCAAATGATAACCTTTAGGGTTTGCTTTTTCCACCGGCTTATTCAGCTTAGGTAAATCAGTCAGATAACTAAATCGCTGATAGTAATACTTCACATCACCTGTATTCAAAGGAACGTAAGAGAGGTTGACATTTAAGTTCTGACCGGCTTTTTGGTAACGGTAAATTTGTCCTGACAATATCTCCTTCGTTTTATCGACTGTGATATCCGTATTCACTACAGGGGGGGCAATTTCCTTTTCCTTGGCTAGTTGTTCAGGTGATAAAGTCACAGGTTGACTAGCGACAAATTGCCAACCAGGAAGAGGAATTTCTGACGGAAACCGATAGACTGCGTTTGCACTCAAGCCCGCTTGAGGATTGATGAAAAAATTAAGTAAAATAATTACTAAACTGATACCTGTCAGTACCATTACCCAGGATATCGGCTGGGACTTCTCAGGGGGGGCTGTTGTCAATGACGGTGAAGTTTGATGATTAGGTGAGAGGAAAAGAATCACCGCCCCAAAGGCTAGGAACGTTAGTACGGTAAAAATATCACCACCTTGAGAACCGTGCCAATAATCAAATGTAGGTTTGTCTGTCACCACTAGCGCCATAATCATCAAGCGGCCAATGGAAAAAACCAGACTAAAAACCACTGAAAGAATAAAAGGCAAATAAATATTTTTCAGCAGAGAGGGAAAAAGAATGGCCAGCACGAAAGAAAATTTTAATAGCATGATCAGGAGAAACATTCCTGTACATGGCAAAAAAACATCAATCGCCCCACCATTAACATAAATAATAGTTCCCGCAATTGTGGAATCAAAGCCCAAGTACCATAAAAGAAAAGAGGTGATTTGGGCAGAGAGAGCTTGAATCGAAATCAGCATTGTCAATAATTTGACAAAGACGAAAGTCAAGGGAAATATCGCAATTACTGCTAATTCTCGCTTAAATTGTTTAATTCCTGGAAATCCTGATGCTAATAAAGCCAAACCAATAGCACTAACTAAAGGGAGAAAGTACCAAGAAATAGAGATTTCTTGAACTACAAAATCCGCTTTGATGTAGGGAATAATAATTAAACAACAACCAATCAAATTGGCAGGAAACTGGCTCGCAAAAACAAGGTTATTCCGTCTCTCGTAAATGTGGAATATGACACTTGCATATAACAATAGTTGGAAAAACGAGTCATTAAGATTTTGTTCAACTCGCCAGTGGAGTGTTAGGTGAGTTGAAGTTACTAACCCAAAAATAAATAGAATGAGGAAAGTATAATTCAGAAAATTAACTTCCCTAAACTTTTCTATTTTACCTGTCATTGCTAATATCGTTTTCAACATTCTAAATACAAGCCCGTCCTATTTGAAGCCAAACAATCACAAAGGTAACACCAATAATTAGGAGAGCAATAACTGTTCTCGAACTACTTTTCCATCTATTCTTCCACTGCTCTCGCTGGTTTCTGGCTGCTTCTTGGGAGATTCTCTTTTTTGCACTGGCTAAGTTTTTTTGAATTGTATTTTTAAGCTGAGGAGTTGGTAAATTTAAGTCATCTGGACTCATGTTGATATTTTTAGCGAACAGCTTGATCTGTTCTGCGCTAACCCCTGAAGCAAGACGCTTTTCGATTTGGGTTATTTGGTCAATACTGTTATTTTTCTGTTGGGTGATTTGATCATTGACCACTTTTAGGACTCGTTGCGTATCTAGTAAAGTCAGGGGAATTAAGGCAAAAAAGGCGATTCCCATGAGCAGAATCACCCAGCGGATAAATCTCAAAAAAACAATTTCTAGGAAGCGGATATCATTTTGATTTTCACGAAAGTAACGAGTAAAAATCAACCCTAAGCCAATCAAAAAAAACCAACTATGCTCAGTGAAGAGACTAATGGCATTGAGTTCCCATTCAGGGTTTTGGAGTTGAGGTGGGACAATCACATAGATAAAATCTATGAATGACATCATCACAATTCCATAGCCAATAATCGGTAATAGACCAGTCAAGTCACTAGTATTTGATAAAAGACCTTCCCGGTTAACTCGACCGAAAAATGCCCTGAAGTTCTTGACAGAAGAGAAAATAAAATAATCAATATTTGCTTTGATATCTCTAGTATTCATTGATGCTAGTCTTCCTTTTCAATGCAAAGTTTATAATTACAGCAGCTATCAGCGGTAAAGCCCTCTAACC
>NZ_VIKZ01000009.1:76559-102275 GCF_009711985.1 Dolichospermum sp. UHCC 0260
GTGCTGTATCCCTCTTTTGTCACTTTCCGGGAGGGCAATCTCTGAAAGCTTTATCAGTCCACCCATACAAGCTATCCTATTAGAAAAAAATGGGTGTTGGATTTGTGATTAGCAAAAAATTGTGCGATAGCGAAGCGCTGCTGCAAGCAGTTCGCTTCCTATGCAAAGACTCTAGAATTCAGAAATGGCAAATGTTTTCGGAGAGTGACAGAACAGGGGTATATCCCTGGGTTTTATTATTCGGGGATATTCTTGTTAAAATTAAATAACATTTGTGAATCTTCCAAAGGTAATACTTCTACAGAATAAGATTTTAACCACTGCTGAAAAGAACGTCCACCTTGTTCAATATACTGCCTTAATTCTGGTAAACAACGACGGCGATAAAAACCACATAAAGGTTGCCAGATTTGATTATTTTGGACTAAAGCTGCTATTTTATTTTCGGGAATTGTATCTAATTGACCTATCCAATTTTGTAAAATTTCTAGCCGCAAATTTGGTAAATCACAAGCCAATAATAGAACCCAATTTGTTTTTACTGCTGCTAAACCTTGCATAAAACCTACAAGTGGTCCATGAGTGCGGGGTTCATTTCCAGTTTCCCCAGGTAAAGGAACTTCTGGAATAAATTGACTTTTAGGTGTTAGCAATTCTTGATAACGTTCTGGCCAGGGAGTTACTATATAAACTTTATCAGTGCAAGCTTCAGCAATAGTACAAATTAATTGCAACATGGGGACACCGACCATGGGAATTAAAGCTTTATCCCTACCCATGCGAGTGCTTTTACCACCTGCTAAAACAATAGTCGTAACATGATACCGTAAATCAATATTCATAATGTTTGGATTCTATTTAATAAAAATTAACTGTATTTTCTCATAAATTGTTTACAATAGTTACATATTATATTTTGTTTTTAACGAACCACAGAGACGCAGAGAGCGCAGAGGAAGAGAATATGAGAAATGTATGTCTACGGCACGTTACATGAATACATCTGGTTTAGGATTTCTATATAAATCTATATTTTATAATTATCACCAATTTTATGACAAATTTTTTTGAATTTGAAGCAGATTTTGTTGATTCCTGGCGTTGTATTCCTATGCAAGTCCGCTATAAATTAGACACTTGCGGTATTAAGCTAAAATTAGCAGAATGGAATCAGATGAATCAAGAATCACGTCAAAATTTAGCGATATTACCTTGCGATACAGATGGTCAAATTCATGATTACAGACATTATATTCAAGATTTGGTATTGCAACTCACTGGTAAACCGGTAGCCGAATTACCCATTGAAACTCATCCAGCATGGATGGATAATACCGCTATTCCCAGCAGTATTCACGCAAAAGCCCAGGAAATAGGTGTGATCATCACAACTGAGGCATGGGCAAGCTTAACTATTTTACAGCGTTTTGCCTTGATTAAACTGAGTCGTTCTAGCCATGAAAATAAAAACTTCTTACCGGCTTTGCAAGAATTTAAATTGTTGCCAAAATCCTAAATTCTGATATATTGCTATAGATAATACTTTTTAAGTAGTGGGTAAAAGCAAATGATTAAACTCGACCAGTTTTTAAAGTTTTCCGGTATCACCGCTACCGGAGGTCAAGCTAAATGGATGATTGTTGATGGTGAAGTCAAAGTTAATGGTGTAGTGGAAACGCGCAGAGGACGAAAATTAGGAGATGATGATCAAGTAACAGTAGCAGGAAAAACTTTAAAGGTTGGGGAAATACTATCAAATACCGTTGATTAATTTCGATATCCATGATTTTGCCCTCACTACTTTTCTGACCATAACATCCAATTATGCTAATTCTTAATTTTTATTTAAAAAAAATTAATTGCTTTAAATAACACCTTGATTTAAAATAATAAATATTGATCAATAGGTCATTCTCTACAAGTAAATCCTCTCAAAAGGGAAATTATACCCCTACAGAACTTCTTTAATTGTGCATTGTCAACATATATAGAAAGACATAGCTAATGACTAATGTACTCTGGCTACAAGGTGGTGCTTGTTCGGGTGACACCATGTCGTTTCTAAATGCCGAAGAACCAACAGCTTGTGATTTAATTGCTGATTTTGGGATGAAAATACTTTGGCATCCTTCCTTGGGTGTAGAATTAGGTGAAAACGTCAAAACCCTTTTATGGGACTGTATTTCTGGTAAAATTCCTGTAGATATTTTGGTATTTGAAGGTAGCGTAGTTAACGCCCCTAATGGTACAGGAGAATGGAATCGGTTTGCCGACCGTCCCATGAAAGATTGGTTAAACGATTTAGCCAAAGTTGCGAAATTTATTGTGGCTGTGGGAGACTGTGCAAGTTGGGGAGGAATTCCCGCTATGTCACCCAACCCCAGCGACTCCAAAGGACTGCAATTTCTCAAACGGGAAGAAGGCGGTTTTTTAGGTTCAGATTTTGTCAGTCAAGCCGGCTTACCGATAATTAATATTCCTGGTTGTCCCGCACACCCCGACTGGATAACGCAGATATTAGTAGCGATCGCCACTGGACGAATTGATGATATAGTTCTTGATGAACTGCACCGTCCCCAAACCTTCTTTAACACCTACGCCGAAACCGGTTGTACCCGCAACATTCACTTTGCATACAAAGCCACAACCACCGAATTTGGACAACGCAAAGGTTGTCTATTTTACGACTTAGGTTGTCGTGGTCCCATGACTCATGCCTCCTGTAACCGCATTCTCTGGAATCGCGTCTCCTCCAAAACCCGCGCCGGAATGCCCTGTTTAGGCTGCACAGAACCCGAATTTCCCTTTTTCGACCTCAAACCTGGAACAGTCTTTAAAACCCAAACCGTCATGGGAGTACCCAAAGAAATTCCCCCCGGAGTCAACCACAAAGATTACGCAGTCCTCACCGTTGTTGCCAAAAACACAGCCCCAAAATGGGCAGACGAAGACTTTTTTACAGTTTAGTCATTGGTCAGTAAGTAGGTTAGCATTGAAAATCGTCCTTATGGCAAGGTAAGAGGCAATAGGCAATAGTGAAGAGGGTTTGGGGGATTTTACTTTTCTTTACACAGATTGGTTCTATTGTGTTCACCCACTTAGTCATTAGTCAGTGGTTAAGAGAATTATTGCCACAATTATATTCTTTGCGCCTTTGCCCCTTTGCGTCTTTGCGCGAAACAAAAATTCTAATGACAACTAACAAAGGACAAATATGCCAATTCAAACCTTAGATATTTCACCCGTTGGTAGAGTCGAGGGTGATTTAGATGTACGCGTTGAAATTGAAAATGGATATGTCACAAACGCTTGGACTCACGCCGAACTTTTTCGCGGATTTGAAATAATTTTACGCGGAAAAGACCCTCAAGCCGGCTTAATTGTTACTCCTAGAATTTGTGGAATTTGTGGCGGTTCTCACCTGAGTTCTGCCTCTTGGGCGTTGGATACAGCTTGGGGAACAGAAGTTCCGAGAAATGCAATTTTAGCGAGAAACTTAGGTCAAATTGTCGAAACAATCCAAAGTATTCCCCGCTACTTTTATGGCTTGTTTGCCATTGATTTAACTAATAAAAATTATCGCCGGAGTCACTTTTATGATGAAGCTTGTCGGCGCTTTGCTGCATTCACAGGTAAATCCTATGAAATCGGCATTACAATTTCTAGTAAACCTGTAGAAATCTACGCTTTATTAGGTGGACAATGGCCGCACAGCAGTTATATGGTGCCTGGTGGTGTGATGTGCGCCCCCACTTTAACTGATATTACCCGCGCCTGGGCAATTTTGGAATATTTCCGCACCAATTGGTTAGAACCGGTTTGGTTAGGATGTTCTTTAGAAAGATATGAAGAAATTCAATCTTATGAAGACTTTCAAAAGTGGTTAAATGAAGATGTTAAACATCGAGAATCAGACTTAGGTTTATATTGGCGCATGGGGTTAGATATCGGTTTAGATAGATATGGTGCAGGTGTGGGTAAATATGTGACTTGGGGTTATATTCCCCATGAGGATAAATACAATAAACCCACCATTGAAGGACGTAACGCTGCTGTAATTATGAAAGGCGGCGTTTATGATAGCTTCACTGATACTCATGCTTTGATGAATCAATCATTTGCCCGTGAGAATTTAACCCATTCTTGGTATGATGAGGGTACAGAAAATTGGCATCCAAGCGATCGCACAACAAAGCCAATTAATCACAATCAAAAAGACTTCAATGGGGCATATTCTTGGTCAAGTGCAGTCCTCCACCAAGACTTAGGACGTTTAGAAGCAGGACCCCTCGCTCGTCAATTAGTTGCCGGGGGAAATCATGGGGAATCTTGGCAACATTATGACCCATTTATTCTCGACACATTCAAGCAAATGGGTGGTGCAAGTGTTCATCTTCGGCAATTAGGAAGAGTCCACGAAATAGTTAAACTATATCGTCAAGCTGAACGTTGTTTAAGAGAGTTTAAATTAAACGATCCTTGGTATATTAAACCAGAAGAAAAAGATGGTAAAGGTTGGGGTGCAACGGAAGCTGCTAGAGGTGCATTGTGTCACTGGGTAGAAATCGAAAAAGGCAAAATTAAAAATTATCAAGTTATCGCTCCTGGTACTTGGAATATTGGACCCCGTGACGGAGAAGGACAACTCGGACCAATCGAAAAAGCATTAATTGGAACGCCAATTCAAGACCCGAAAGACCCCGTAGAAGTCGGTCATGTAGCCCGTTCTTTTGATTCATGTTTGGTCTGTACAGTTCATGCCCACGACGCGAAAACTGGGGAAGAATTGGCTCGTTTTAGAACAGCTTAATTTAAGATCCCCGACTTCTTAGAGAAGTCGGGGATCTGTCAGGGTTCTATATAATTGTTATGTGCAGTACAAAAGTTCCCAAATCAGTGGGTTAGTCTGAATTTTAAGGAATAATTGATAATTCCTAACTATCAGATTAAGAATTATCAATTAGGAATTACTAAATACTAAAAATGGTAACTAATTGTGTCTAATTTAGAACTACATCAATATCTTCCTCAACTTCCTGAAGCTGCATTGCAAGAATTTATAGAATGGTGTATGTTGGATCAGTCAACAGCCGCAGGATTAGAATTTAAACCCGATCAAAGTAAGTTAAAGAATTTAGCACCAGCGGATTATTCTAAGCAATTAGTTGACCAATTTATGAAGGTAAGACCTGACCCAATTAGAGCAGGTTTGGTGGCTGTAATTGCAGGTAAACAAGCCGATAAACACGAATTAACAGGTTTAGCCGCTGTGGTTGATTTTGTTTCTCTTTATGTTAAGTATTTAATTCCTAAAGATGGTAGTAATCCAGAAGAAGCTGATGCAATTTTAGCTAAAGCATCACAACATCAATATGAAACACTTGTGGAAATTGCCAAAAAACATGGTGTGAGTTTATAGATTTGTAGGGTGGGTAATTCCCACCCAGAAAAACGCGGAGAATTATAAACTTTTGTCTGAATCAGGATTTACAGGATTTAAGGATTTACAGGATGTTTATTTTTAATATTAGAAATGGGAATTTATGTACTTAACATGAATAAATCATCAATAAACAATCCTGTTAATCCTTTAATCTTGAGCATCCTGATTCTGACAATATGAGTATCAAAGATTGACTAAATTGCTAAAAAATAAGTTTCAGGAATTTTGTGATCAAGTTGGCAAAAATGCTGAAGCAAAAGGTATGACAGAAGAAAAGCTCAAAGAAATTCTTGAAAGTGATGATTGAGCAAAGAATTGTCATTGACACTAATTCTTACTCATTTTTTCTTTTGCTGCTGTTGGTGGATACTTATCAACTTCTATCAATAATTGCCTTTCTATAATTCGTTCATTTTTGTTAAAATCGAGAATACGGGATGTTACTTCACCAATATCTGTTAATGGTTGAATGATAGCTTCATTAAGTTGAAAATGATCACCCCAAAAGTCTCTACGAGGGTTAAAAAATCTCACTAATTCACCATTTCGTCAATTAATTGAACCTAAATCTGTACCTTTTTGCAAATTACAGAAAACACAAGCATAACAGAGATTATCATCCGTACTTGCTCCACCATGTTTGACACTAATGATATGATCAACTTGACAAGATGTAGTATCTTCTTCTGAAATTAGACAATATTCACAGATATTACCAGCACGTTCCACAACTAAACGCCTTATTTCTAAATTAATGTAAGTACGAGACATCTTATTTACCCTCAGCGTTAATATATTTATGAGCCTTAGCTTTAGCTAATCTAATAATGTGTTCCAGAGTCAAAAAATACTCTAATTCTTCCTTGTCTTGTTTCGTTAGTTCATTATTTTTAGCACTATCAATTAAATCCTCTAAACGGTTTTGTGCTGTTTCGGAAAGGTGGAAGTTAATCACACTTTCGGGAGTAGTACCAGCAGCAATGAAATCTACAATTTCGTCGTAGACTTTGATTGTTTTAACAGATGTACTCATAGTAGTATCCTTTTTGACAATAATTGTCTGATAGCGTAGCCATATCATTGAGTTATAATTATAGCAAATGCACAAATAACCCTGCGTTAAAATTTGTATGAATATCCAAGATAAAACTATTGCTCAACTCCGGCAAATGCCAGATTATTTAATTCAGGAAGTAGATGTTAATTTTTAATATTAGACACAGGAATTTATGTACTCAAAATGAATAAATTATCAATAAATAATCCTGAAAATCCTTTAATCCTGAAAATCCTGATTCTGACAATAGTAAATGTTGGGTTTCCTTACCTCAACCCAACCTACTCTTCTACATCAAACCAAACAGGGGAAATATCATCAACCTGCCCATTATAATTAATCGTAATTTCCTGCCCTTCCCGAATATATTGATGAGCAACAATATCAATTACATTTTTAGCAAAATTCTTAATATAAACCGCATTGGGATGATAAGAATGATTAAAAAGAGAAGCAAAACCTAAACCTATTGCCCCGCTTTCTCCATGCCAACCAAAATAATAATTTAATAACACCGTTTTAGTAATTAACTTAACTTGCTGTTTAGGAATCACAATCACAGCGGCTCTTTCAATTAAATCTCCTTTAGCAAAATCTTGCTGGGCAAATATACCTCTACCTTTAGTATCTGTATCACGAAATACTAGCATATTGCAATTATATCTGATGGGTAAGAATGATTTTTGACTAACCACTACAGATAAACGCAGAGAAAATAAACATCAGATCCCCGACTTCTGAGCATTGCTTGATAGTTTATGGAGACGATTACACAAGAAGTCGGGGATCTTGTGCGCTATAGCTACTATAAAGTCAATGATCAAAGATGTAGTCAAAATTTCCGTAAATTTTAATTTTTTGTGCAAAGTTGATAATATTCATGTTATTATAAATATCCCATGCTAACTATCATTGGTTGTGGCAATCTCAATCGGAATGATGATGCTGTCGGCGTAATTATCGCCCAACGTTTACAGCAATATCTCGCCCAAAATCCTCACTCCAACATCCGCATTTTCGATAGTGGAACTGCGGGAATGGAAGTGATGTTTCAAGCGAGAGGTAGCGAAAAATTAATTATTCTTGATGCTAGTTGCACAGGTTCAGAAGCAGGTGCTATATTTAAAGTCCCAGGGAACGAACTAGAAGCACTGCCCGAACCTAGTTACAACTTACATGATTTTCGCTGGGATCATGCCTTGGCTGCTGGGAGAAAAATCTTTTTAGATGATTTTCCTCAAGAGGTGACAGTCTATTTGATTGAAGCTGCAAATCTGGATTTTGGACTGGAATTAAGTCCTGTTGTTCAACGTTCTGCTGATTTAGTTTTTGCCGAACTAATTACAGTTATCCAACAGAATGTGATAGCTTAATCAACAATCTCAAATCCCCAATTGCATCAGATCCAATCACGATAAACTGGCAACTCATCTACTCTCATTTCAAAAGGTACAGTTTGACTATCGGGAGGACAAATCCGGATTTTGGCACTGCTAACAATGCCATAAAGAACATTTGCCATAGGGACAATTTGTTGCAAAATTTGCCAGTTAGTAACTTGGTCAGGGCATTCAATTACTAAAGTCAAAATACTCGCGTGAGTTGTGGCATACCAACGACAATTAGACAACAAACTATGAATAATGCGATCGCATCCTTCATAAAAGTATTTGCTAATTGAATGCTCCAATTGTTGTCGAAGCATAATATCTGCTGATGTTGGCTGTATAGGGTGCTTATCATCAGCATGGAATTGATGTTCTGTTCTCGCCATTTCCAGTTATTTTCCTATTTATTTACCAATTGCCATTGCATACAATACGTCTTTATTGGTTTCTAGCAAGGCTTGGGTTTCATCATCATAGAAAGCACCAATACCACTACAATCTATTCCCCAATAGTTGCTAAATAAATACACTCTCTGTCCGACAAATCCGGCTAATTGCATAGCCGTTTGATAACTCAAATAATCGGACACCTATTCCAAACGTTCTCCAAAGACCGTTCTCGGTCAAAATTAAATTGAGGATGTTCTAGCTGCTGCTGGTGACTAGGCTGTAAAGACGTTGTTTGATAGGCATCTTCAACACATTGATTAACTTGAAAATAGTCAGTACCACAGACAAAAGGAATAGGTAGCCTTAAGCGTCTGACTGGTTTTTCTTGCGCTTCTGGTGATATCACACAACTAGTAATAAACTCCTTATTCTCAAATCCCAAATCTGCATTGAGAATAAGTTTATCAAAATCAAAGCCTAGTTGTATGTTGTTTTCATGAAGATATGCAAAAAGCAGCGATAGCACCTAAATGGTGTCCGCTATCCAACAAACAATATCTCAAACTCCTGTCTTGATATTTCCAGCTAGACCTATGATAAACACAACTAACTAAAAAGATGAATCCGTTAATACATTTATTTGGTATAACATAATTATCCAATCCATCATCGCCTAATTCATAAATTAAGGTCAGACAATTATTCTCAACTTCTATATGGTAGATGCCATTTATTATGCCTTCTAACCCACGTATTTGTACATAAATTCCTGTCGAGTATAAAGCCCCCGCAGACGGATTTACCCGCAATTTATAGGGACTATTACCGCAGGGCGGAAGTCAAAAGTCAAAAGTCAAAGGTCAAAACTAATATACAGTAAGCTTTTTGGCGATTGAATATAGTTGCTTTATTTACGCCGTGATGTACTATCTTGATATATCTTTTCTCAAGTAATAGCACTGGTTAACCACAGAAAAGCATGAATAGGGTTGTTGAGATTTAATTGCAGCCGGCGATAAAAACGAGGATAAACTTTAAAAGAAGTTGGTTGTGTAGCGGCATCTACATAATTAGGATAGACTAAAATTCATACCCTTAATCAGCAACGCCAGTTTTCAGCAACAGGAATGGTAATCAACTTATTTGTCAAATTGCAAAATTCTGTACTATAATAAAAGTGTGAAGTACATGGGGCTTTAACGGTTTCGACAGGTTGGCGAAAGCTACTCTGTGATTCAGGTCGAGAGCGAGTCATCTCTCGCAAATCAAAGACTCAAAAAAAAAGTAAATGCGAACAATATCGTAAAATTTGCTCGTCGGGAAGCTCTAGTAGCTGCCTAAGAAACCTCTAATAGGTTCGAGCGTCTTTAATTTGACTCCGTTAAGGATTAAAGACCTAACCCCCAACGGATGCTCCAACAAGCGTTCTCTGGTTGGCTTGAAGGCTAAGATTAAATCAGAGCATCCTACGTTCGGGATAATGAACGATTCCCGCCTTGAGGGTCAGAGAGGCTAAACCTGTGAACGAGTGGAGGGTTAATACCCAATTTGGACATGGGTTCGACTCCCATAAGCTCCATTTTCAATTTTCAATAATTTTTAAGCCCGCTAAACACTTTGATATGTAAGCGGGCTTTTTGCTATTTGGGGGATTTCTCAACATGGATATCCCGTTCCCAAATTATTTATTAGTACGGGATAGTGCTGATAGTTAGGCTTGCTTTAAAGCATCGCGTTTTTTCCGATCTGCTGTCAAAATATCTGCCATGACTATGAGTGCTTGCGCCATTTTTTCCAGGTTAGAACTGTATAGTTCTAAATCTTTGATGAGTTTATCTTCAGAGATATGTAACCCGTTAGAGATTGCTTTTAGTGCTTCAGCCCTTTGCTCATCTTTTTTGACAAGTTCAGGATCTGACTGGACTAATAATGCAAATAAACCAACGCCAAATAAACGACTATATTTAAAGTTGGAATTTGCGGCCACCGCTTCTAGTTGCTTTTGCAAATCTGCATCTTGATTGAGGGGACTTGCTTGACTTAAACTAGCAATCAAATCTTTAGCTGGTAAACTGGCAGCTAAAGCTTGCAATCTGGAGGCATCTTGTCGGTAGCCCTGGGGGTCTTGTTCCACAGCCTGACAGATTGCCCGAAAAATTGACTCTTTGTCCTGTTCTGGTTGGTAGCCATCCATGAAGCGGTCAAAAGTTGTGACAACGCCCAAGGCATAAATCGCATCGTAGCTAAAATCAACATTGACTGATAGTAGGTGCATTTCTACCATCAACTCTTCCACTACCCGGCGGTAAATAGTATTAATCGGCCTGGTATGAAGAGTGTAAAAGGTTCTTTTTGTATCAGATACTGTACGGACGTTATTCACAAAGAAAATTTTAGTAAAGACGTATTCCTGTTATCTAGTATGAACTAATCAGAGCTAATTAGCGAAAGTCAGATCAAAAAGGAGTTGATAAATCCTATGGACCAGTGAAAATCTGGTGCCGAGTCTCTAAAACCTGTTTTTCCGTCTCAAAGATTTCAAATACAGTATCCATCATTGTGACTTCAAACACCAGCTTGGCTTCTGGATGAACATTACAAATCCGAAAACTACCATTAACCCTATCAGCTTCACGCATCCCAGCTAATAAAGAAGTCAGCCCAGAACTATCAATAAAATTTACTTGGCCGAGATTGACAACAACATGAGGACTGTGTTTAGAAATACACTCCTGTAGCTTGAGACGAAATTGCCAAGCAGTAGTAATATCTAAGCGACCAGCGGGGGTCAATACCATAACGGTATGACCGTCTTCAGTTGTAAAGGTTTTTTGATCTATATTAATCACTGAACCGATACTTTTTTGCTAAGATTTGCTAATCAACACACTCACAAAGTGAGGAACTATCAATCCATATACAGAGGATGATACCTCACCCTTAGTGTAACTTAAATTCATAGTATTTGATGAAAATAACTGAGGATTGGGGATTGGGGATGGGGAAGAAAAATATTCTCCTCTGCACCTCTGCTCCCCTGTACCTCTGCTTATGCTTGACTTGGTTTCCAGTTTATCCAATCTTGCGGTTTTAGAAAAGTCTCATACAACTCAGCTTCAGGAGAATTAGGTTCTGGTTTGTAGCCATATTCCCAACGAACTAAAGGTGGTAGAGACATGAGAATTGATTCTGTGCGGCCGTTGGTTTGCAGTCCAAAAATTGTCCCTCGGTCATAAACCAAGTTAAATTCTACATATCTACCACGACGGTATAATTGGAAATTACGTTGGCGATCGCCGTATTCCATCCCCTGTCGGCGTTCCGCAATTGGCGCATAAGCAGGTAGAAATGCTCCAGCACAATCTTGAACTAAAGCAAATATATCTTCCCAACTCCGTGACGGTAATTGACCTACCTGATTACTATAAATAGCTGCGTCCCCATGAGGATCTGGTCCGCGATAGATAGAACCTTGACCATCTTGGTAATCTAAAAATAAACCACCAATTCCTCGTGTTTCATCCCGATGTTTCAGATAAAAATATTCATCGCACCACCGCTTAAACACAGGATAATACTCAGGATGGTGTTGATCACAAGCTTGTTTAAAAGTGTTATGAAAATGTTTTGCATCTTCAGCAAAGGGGTAATAAGGTGTTAAATCCGCACCTCCACCAAACCACCAAACTGGACCTGCTTCAAAATAGCGGTAATTTAAATGGACTGTAGGTACATAAGGATTTCGTGGGTGCAACACCAAAGAAGTACCCGTTGCATAAAATCCATGTCCTGCTGCTTCTGGACGTTGGGCTAAAATTGAAGGAGGTAAATGAGAACCCCAAACTTCAGAAAAATTTACCCCTGCTTGTTCAAAGATCGCCCCATCCCGCAGGACACGCGATCGCCCACCACCCCCTTCTGGACGCTGCCAACTATCTTCCTGAAACTTCCCCAGACCATCTAATTTCTCTAAACCTTGGGTAATTTCATCCTGCACATTCTGCATAAACTGACTGACTCTAGCCTGAGCATTTACACCAGGGAGAACATCAGATGAATCTTTTGTGATAGTGGGGGTTTGCGCGTTGGTTAACATAGATTCCCGAACCTAAAATTACAATTTGTGACATACTCCACACACTCCCTTATGCCTTGCGGCACGCTTGCGCGAACAGGTGAGTGTGGGCTTCTCAACGACTCCTAATCCGGACATTGGTTGAGCTTTAAGACCGTGTGTCCCACGGTTCTTTATATTTATAGCAGCATTTAGATCCCTACACAAACTCGCATGACATACAGGACAATTGTGCATTCTTTGGGATAGCGGCTTTTTAACTTTGTGACCACAACTAGAGCATTCTTGGCTTGTACCGTTTGGATTTACAGCGATTACTTTCAGCCCAGCATTTTCGGCTTTGACTGTTAGTATCGAAATAAATTGTCCCCAACCGACATCATTGATACTTTTTGCCAACCATGTTCTAGCGAGTCCTTTTATATTCAACTTTTCCACAGCAATAACATCGTACTTTTTGAGTAGATTATTTGCTGTTTTAAAGTGGAAGTCTTTGCGGGTATCGGATACTTTCTTGTGTTGGATACCCAGCTTTTTAATAGCTTTCTTGCGTCGGTTAGACCCCTTTTTTCTACGAGAGACGCGACGCTGTGCAGATTTTAATTTGCGTTCAGCTTTACGCAAAAATTTAGGGGCGGCAATTCTTTCATCATCTGAGGTAACAATAAAATCAATTAAACCTACATCAATACCAACAATATTATTAGCATTAAAATCAGGTTTAATTGTTGGAACTGTTTTGTCGTCAAGGCTTAGGGTTACATAATACCCGTCTGATTTTTTAGTAACAGACACAGTTTTAATCTCAAAACCATCGGGTATTTGACGATGAACAATTACTTTAATATCACCTATTTTTGATAACGTAATCTTGTTGTCATTAAAGTGATGTCGTTTGAACTGAGGAAACGTAAATGTTTTGTATTGTCCAACACCTTTAAATCTAGGTCTACCCGATTTTTTACGGTTAACATCACCGTTTAGCCATCTATCAAAAGCTAATTCAACTTTCTTTGGGACTTCCTGTAGCACCTGAGAATGGATGCTTTTGTACCAAGGGCGGTCTTTTTTGAGTTGTGTTAATGATGCTTTTTGACTGTAATAATTCGGTTTATCCTTGAGTTCTGGTAAATGACAAACGAAAATGGAACACCTATCAATAGGAGAACGGCACTGTTCATACCAATTAAACCGTTGAGCAAGCAAATAATTGTATTGATAACGCAATTTTTCTAGCGTTTCATCAATCTTTTCAGCTTGTTCTTTTGTCGGTTTAATTTTGTATTGGTATGATATCCGCACCTGATTATTGCCTTTTTCTGGTGTTGGTGTTACTATTTCAGTATACACCAATTATAAAAAATATGGCAAGAGTCCTATGAAAAATGATTTTGTCTCAAAGGGAAGGTCTGTCAGTGATTTAAAAGTACATCTAGTTTTAACAACAAAATATAGGCGCAAAGCCTTTACTGGAGAGATGTTACATCGGCTGCACGTCATTTTAGAAGAACTATTAGTTAAATGGGATTGCAAGCTTGTGGAGTTCAACGGAGAAGAAGATCATATCCATTGCTTATTCCAATACCACCCAGACTTAGAATTAAGCAAACTGATAAATAATCTTAAATCAGTTTCTTCTAGGAAATTACGCCAAGAATTTTCAGAACATTTAGCCAAGATTTATTGGAAAGATGTTTTTTGGAACGGGTCTTATTTTGTTGCTAGTTGTGGTGGGGTAACTATCTCAACGTTACGAAAATATATTGAAAATCAAAATTCACCGCAAGAATAAGAGAGTGTTCGTTTCCGACCTGTCTCCCTTCTCTCGTGCTACGCACATTAGTCAGGGAACTGTCGTCAACTCACGCGCCATTCATCCCACGCTCCTGAGAGTGAGCATGGGGCTTCTGTCGGGAAAGCTAAACAATTACAAATTTTTGTTGTCAAAACTTCTCAGCAGCGAAAGTCACAAATCCGGCTTAATCTGCCAAAGAAGTTTGCTATTATCCGTCAAAACACCTTTAAATATCCATTGGCACGGAATTTACTCCAACTTACACATATCATATCTAAAGACCCGTTTTCACAGTTATAGAAATAATCTTATTATTCTCAATACCTTCGCCATTTTTTGCTTTGTTGGATTAAGCGACAGCGCAACAAATACGCATTTGTGGGGTTATGGCTTTGCCACACTATGGCTAACGCCTCCGTACCATTTGCCGTGCGAATGTAACCGTTTCCCAACCCAACCTTTTCAGATATGATCCAATTATGTATAAACAATTGATCAAACCAATTATCTTTGTAGTTACCAGCATAGTAACTGTATTGCCACAGGTAAGTATTGCTGCACCAAAAGGGTTTCAATCCCCCAGTGGTAATATGTTTTGCGAGCTAAGTGAAGGAGAAACAAATAGTTTACGCTGTGAAATCAATACTTCGCTAAAACCCAAACCGCCTCAACCTTACCCTGGATATTGCGGGTTTGATTGGGGAATGGGTTTTTTGTTACCTGCTGATGCTAGACCAGAAATTTTGTGTATTAGTGATACTGTCGCTGATAAAAATAAACCCGTTTTGGCTTATGGACGGACTTGGAACAATGGTGGTTTTAAGTGTGTTTCCCAAAAAACTGGTTTAACTTGTACTAATAGTAATGGGATTGGCTTTTTTCTGAGTCGGGAAAAATGGCGAGTATTAGGTCTTTCTAGACCTTAGTTACAAATCTGCCGCTTTTGAAAACCCTTAGCTTGTCCGTAATACACAGTTTTAAACTTCACCTGATTTGTCCCAGGATTGTAGAGAGTATATGTTGCTTCTCCTGGTGTCCGTCCCACGTTTCCCACTCCAATCACTTGACTAGGAGTAACCGTGACAATTTGCGGGGACAATTGATGATCAAGAGTAGTAATTTCACTGCTAATAGAACCAGCTTGTAACTGATACTGAAAAGTTAACCCAGAACGACCACAAAATAGGTTATTTGCTTGCATTCTTGATAATCTATCTAGCATTTGAATAGGGAGAGTATCGGGAGTAAGTTCATCATTTACACCTGCTGTCGAACCGTGTATTAATAAACAATCTAATTCAAAAAAACCAAAATCCAAGTTTCTCAACCATTGTACTGTCTGACGGGAAACACAATCCCACAACATCTGCACAGTATCACCACCATATTTTGCCAGTAATTCCGGTGCGTCTCCAGTCGGACCCAAACCATGTAAAATCAAACACTGTTCTTCCCACCATCCCTTACAAACCATTGGTGCTAATTCACCCCGTCGCGGTGATTTTACCCTTTCCACTAGCTGTTCACATTCTCGCCTTGGACCGACTAAATCACCGATAATATATAATACCTCTATGTAACGGCTTTGCAGCTTAATATCAGCTATCACAGCTTCATAGGCTGGCAAATTTCCTTCAATTCCACTCAATATTGCCCACATAGTCAATTTTGGATTTTAGATTTTAGATTTTGGATTAGTTCTTTTATCTGGTACAAACATGAGTTGGATCTTCTGCCCGTTCAGCATACTCTAAGCCATGGGCTAAACGCCAAGCAAAGATTTCTGGTAATCCCTTTTCGATAATTGCTGCACAGGTTTTTTGATAATCATAGGTAACTTCCCGCAAAGTCACCCCTTGAGTATCAGTTTCATAAATTACATAAGTTGCATTTGGTCGTCCATGTCGAGGTTCTCCAACAGAACCAACATTAACAATCTTTTTCAGCGCAGATGAAAAGTTAATTTTCCGTGATTCTGCTGGATTATTAACCTGAACTTGTAACTCACCAGCATTAAGATTACGAGTATAAGGAACGTGAGTATGTCCACAAAATAGCACATCTGCACCTGTGGAAAGTACCCTTTCTAAAGCGACAAAAGCATCCAATTCAGGTAATAAATATTCATGGTTGCTATGGGGACTACCGTGAACAAAGGCTAAGTTTTGCCATTGGAGACTATGGGGTAAATTGGCCAAAAATTCCCGGTTTTCCGGGTGTATTTCCTGATTTGTCCATTGGTGAGCTTTTAGTCCTCTTTTTTCTGCCAATATTGAAGGATAACTACAATCACAAGCATTCAATCCTTCCACAATATCTTTATCCCAACAACCAGCGCAGGTAGGAATATCCAAGGAGCGAATTTGGTTAATTACCGCATTAGGGTGGGGTCCATATCCCACTAAATCACCAACACAAAATATTTTTTCAGCTTTTTGATTGTCAATATCTAATAATACAGCATCTAAGGCTTCGTAATTACCATGAATACATGACATGACAGCTATTTTCATACTTGTTGACCTTCTAATAAAATTTGTTGTACTTGTTGTTGATATTGCAAAATCATGGATTCAGATAAACAGCAATCAGATAATGTTGCTTTTAAAGCGGTTTCATTTAAGTTTTTTCCGGCTATTTCTATGCCACTAAATCGCTGAGGTCTACCTTCTAAATACCTTGGTACGTTTAATTCTAAAAAGTCTGTTTGGGGAACACCAGAGACAAAATCACAGGAAAGAGAACGTCCATCATTAACATCGAAAATTGCCTTAGCACGGGTAACAATCCCATAAGCGCCGTGAGTTATTTCATACCAAAATTCATCTAAACTATTTTCATCAATTACTTGCCCCGTAGTTTCTACCCGCCATAAATTTTCTACAATTATAGTTGGAACTGGTGCGCCATAGATAATTTCATCTGCCCAACTATCATATTCAGAGTTTTTTAACTCCTCTGGAATAATTGCTATAGCGTGGTAAGTGAGATGATCTAATATTTTTGATATACTATTTAACTCTAGATAAGAACCTAATTCAACATAAACACTATCTGCTGTGGGAATGTGATATAGAAATTCAATTTCTTGACCATCACCAAATATTTTCAGATCAGGAAATTCAGTAGCTATTTTAGTTTGATCAATGGGAATATTCCCCGTTCCTGGAGAAAAATAAATTACTTTTTCAATAGATTTAATATCTCGAATTTGTTGACAGATCCAGGTAGTTTTTCCAGATCCAAATAATCCAGCGACAACGGTAATAATTGGTAAAGTCATAATCAATATAAATTATAATTTATGAGATAAAATTCCCACAGAATTAAAAAAACAACTTCTTACTCCAGTATGACAGGCAATATCACCAACTTGCTCAACTTTGATGAGAATTGTATCACCATCACAATCATAAAAAAGCTCTTTTACCTTTTGAATATGTGTAGATGTTGCCCCCTTATGCCACAACTGAGAACGGGAACGACTCCAATAATAAACTTCACCTGTAGCCAGGGTTTTTTGAATTGATTCTGCATTCATCCAAGCCATCATTAGAACAGTACCATCAAGATAATCTTGAGCTATAGCCGGAATTAACCCCTGCTCATTAAATTTCAAATTTCCAATCATGATAACTTATCCCTTTTTATCTGCGTTTATCCGCGTTTATCTGCGTTCAAATATCAATATAATGTAGAGATAAAAAATCTCTTATCCCTACATCACACAAAGCCTATTTAAAATTAGCACTGTGGCGAATTAAATTCATAAATTCTTCACGAGTGCGTGCGTCTTCAGAAAACACACCACGCATAGCACTGGTAACAGTCCAAGAACCTGGTTTTTGCACTCCTCTCATCACCATACACATATGAGTTGCTTCAATTACCACTGCAACCCCTTGAGGTTTGAGTAAACCTTGCAGTGCGTCAGCAATTTGTAAAGTTAGCCGTTCTTGCACTTGTAAACGTCGAGCATACATTTCACAAATGCGGGCAATTTTTGATAATCCTATGACTTTACCATTAGGAATATAAGCGATATGAGCGCGGCCAATGATTGGTAATATGTGGTGTTCACAGGAACTGAAAAGATCAATATCCCGGACTAAAACCATTTCATTTGCATCTTCTGTAAATACTGCTCCATTTAGCAGTTCATCTATAGATTGATCATATCCACTTGTAAGAAATTTTAACGCTTTAACAACTCTTTTGGGAGTATCTTTTAATCCCTCACGGTCTGGATTTTCTCCTAGTCCAATCAGTAGAGTGCGTACAGCTTGCATCATGTCTGCCTCTGTTACAGTTGGCTGTTGCTGATTAGATAAAGATGAAATTATATCAGCAGCAGAAGTTAGTTCTGGACGAATAGATAAAGTCATTTTCTAAGTTTAGTGGGATGAGTTATGGTGGATGTTAATAGTCGAATATCTATTAACTAAATTTGCTCATTAGTTACTACTATTAAACTATAACAAACATTTGTTAAGTTTTGTGTAAATCTCATTAGTATCCAGTTTTCTGCCAACAAAAACTACCTGATTTTTCGGTGAAGTATACCATTCATCAGCGTGCAAAGTGTAACGAGGTCCGCTCAGTTGGAAGATATGACGTAACTCACTATCACTAAACCATAAAATACCCTTAGCTCGAAATACATTTTCTGGCATTTCTTCGGTTAGGAAATTCTCAAATTTATGCACATCAAATGGTTTATCACTTTGGAAAGAAATGGAAACAAACCCATCATTGTCTAAATGATCAGAGTGATGATGATGATGCTCATGTTCATGATGATGTTCATGTTTATGAGTATCTTCGTCATCAATAGCAATGTACTTATCTTTTGGTGTTAAACCCACATCTAAAATTAATGGTAAAGCAACTTCACCATATTGAGTATGTAAAATCTTCGCTCCACGCTTGATATCATGGATGAAATTTTCTACTTCTTGAATTTTCTCTGGGGTAACAAGGTCTGTTTTATTGAGGAGAATAATATCCCCATAAGTAATCTGTTTTAAAGCTGCTTCACTCTGGAAGTGTTCTTCGTCAAATGCTTCAGCATCTACCACTGTGAGAATCGAATCTATGTTAGTTAAATCTCTCAGTTCTGTGCTAAAAAAAGTTAGGATAATTGGTAAAGGGTCAGCAACACCAGTGGTTTCAATTACTAGATAATCAATGCGTTCTTCTCGTTCTAAAACTCGATAAACAGCATCAACTAAACCATCATTAATTGTACAACATATACAGCCATTACTAAGTTCTACCATATCTTGGTCTACAGAAATTAGTAATTGACTATCAATGTTAATATCACCAAACTCATTGACGAGAACAGCGACTTTTAAATCTTGTTTATTTTGTAGGATTTGATTTAAAAGCGTAGTTTTACCACTTCCGAGAAATCCCGTAATAATAGTAATGGGCATTCCTTGTTTGGGAATTTCAGGAATTGTATTTGTTGTATTGAGAGTGATGGTATTCATATTGAAATCTAATGGTTTTATTGGTTGAATGTTTAAATCAGTGTTCTTAAAAGATTACTGACTTCTTTGATCCTAATCTTTTGCTGCTTGTAAATGATCTACAAGTTCAGTTAAAGTCAGAATTCCTAAATCTCCAGCTTGTCTACTTCTAATACTCAAAGTTTTGCTTTCTACTTCTTTCTTACCAACAACAGCAACAACGGGAATTTTTTCTAATTGTGCTATGCGAATTTGTTTGCCTAAACGTTCACCACTGCTATCTACTTCTACCCTAAATCCGGCTTTTTTTAAGTCTGTTGCTACTGATTTTGCATATTCTCGAAAGTCATCACTTACAGGTAACAACCGCAATTGTACAGGTGCTAACCACAAGGGAAAATCCCCTGCATAGTTCTCAATTAAAATGCCAAAAAAGCGTTCCAAAGAACCAAAAATAGCCCGATGAATCATAATTGGTCTTTGCCGACTACCATCAGCAGCAATATATTCCATATCAAACCTTTCTGGCAAATTAAAATCTACCTGAATAGTTGAACATTGCCACAAACGACCAATAGCATCTTTTATTTTAATGTCTATCTTTGGTCCATAGAAAGCTCCACCACCTGCATCAACAACATAATTCCAGCCTTTAGTATTTAAAGCTTGTTCTAGTGCTGTTGTGGCTAATTCCCAAACATCATCAGTTCCGACTGATTTATCAGGACGGGTAGAAAGATTGACCTCATATTCTTTAAAACCAAAATCTGATAAAATCTGCTCAGTGAGATTTAAAACTCCTAATATCTCATCAGCAATTTGGTCAGGTAAACAGAAGATATGAGCATCATCTTGAGTAAATCCTCTGACTCGCATTAAACCATGTAATGCTCCAGATCGTTCGTAACGATAAACTGTTCCTAATTCTGCCCATCTTAATGGTAATTCTCGATAGGAATGAAGTTGATGTTTATAAGTTAGAACATGAAAAGGGCAATTCATGGGCTTAATTTGATAAGCCTGATTTTCCACATCCATCGAGTCAAACATACTTTCTTGATAAAAGTCAAAATGACCCGATGTTTTCCATAGGTTGAGATTGGCTATATGAGGTGTATACAGTAATTGATAACCAGATTCTAGATGAGCTTCGCGCCAATAATCTTCAATTATGTAGCGAATAATTGCGCCATTGGGATGCCAAAATACTAAACCACCACCGGCTTCTTCTTGAATACTAAATAAGTTAAGTTCTTGACCTAACTTGCGATGATCTCGACGGAGGGCTTCTTCTCTTAGTTGGAGGTAAGCTGCTAATTCTGCTTTTGTTTGCCAAGCTGTCCCGTAAATCCGTTGTAGCTGAGGTTTAGTTTCATCACCTTGCCAATAAGCACCAGCAACATTTAATAATTTAAAGGCATGAGGATCAATTTCACCAGTAAAGTTAATGTGAGGACCCGCACACAAATCCCACCAATAGTTATTCGCTGGTTGAATATCTGTGACAAACAATGAAGTTTCTGAATTACCAGTTTCAGGAGTACCAATGAAGTAGCGGGTGATAATTTCTGATTCGGGTATACGTTCTAAGATTTCTAGCTTGTAAGGCTCGTTTAATTCGGCAATTTCGGCGCGAATTTCGGCTCGTTCCACCTCTTCCCGGATAATAGGTAGGTTAACTTTGATTATCCGTTGCATTTCGATTGCAATTTTGCCTAAGTCATCAGGGGTGATGCTGACTGGACAATCAAAATCGTAGTAAAATCCAATTTCTGTGACAGGTCCAATTGCTACCTTAGTCCCTGGAAATAGTCTTTGTACCGCCATTGCCATGATATGGGCGCTGGTGTGACGAATTCGTGTAAGTTTGTCGTCTTCGTGCAGGTTCAAGCTGTCTTGAGACTGGGTTAATGAACTGACCATATCAAACAAAAATGAGAATCGTTATCAGTATAGCGCAAAAAGGTGTGAATGTTACTAATTTTGGAGTTGATTTTGGGGAAAATATTTTGAAGTGTTGTTAGCTGGCTTTGACTTCAGTGATACTATGAGAAAAAGATACACTGGGCTTAACGATCGCTGGGACAATTTTTTCACAAGCCATTCTTGCACCGGATAAATTTCTGGCTGTCGGACTAACTTGTAAAGCTGCTAAACCACCCATGATAATAGATAATAGGGAGATAAGGACTGGCAACCATTACATCAACATCAAAGCCACTTCCTTGGCAAAGTAAGTTAAAATCAAATCAGCACCAGCCCGTTTCATACTGGTTAAAGTCTCTAAAATCACCTTTTTTTCATCAATCCAACCATATTGAGCAGCCGCTTTAATCATGGCGTATTCACCACTAACGTTATAAGCTGCGACTGGTAAATTTGTAGCTGCTTTTACCTGACAGATTATATCTAGATAGGCTAATGCGGGTTTGACCATAATGATGTCTGCACCTTCAGCAATATCCAATTCAATTTCCTTTAAAGCTTCTTTCGCGTTAGCTGCGTCCATTTGATAGGTTTTTTTATCGCCAAATTTGGGAGCAGAATCCAAAGCATCCCGGAATGGTCCATAATAGGCAGAGGCATATTTTGCGGAGTATGCCAAAATCCCTACATTGATATAACCTTCAGCATCTAAAGCCGTGCGAATTGCCCCAATTCTACCATCCATCATATCAGAAGGGGCAACAAAATCAGTTCCCGCTTCCGCTTGGGAAAGTGCCATTTTGACTAACACTTCTAAAGTTGGATCATTGAGAATTTTGCCATTTTCATCAACCAAACCATCATGACCATGAGTAGTAAAAGGGTCAAGGGCTACATCAGTAATAATCAAGATTTCCGGGACTGCTTTTTTAATAGCTTTAACAGTTTCCTGGATTAATCCCTCTGGATTGTAGCTTTCTGTACCTATGTCGTCCTTTTGATCTTCTGGGATAACCGGGAAAAGCGCAACAGCATTAATACCCAACCGTGACACTTCCGCAATTTCTTCCAGGAGTAAATCTAGAGAATAGCGATAACATCCTGGCATAGAAGCGATTTCTACTTTTTCTTCTTCCCCCTCCATAACAAACATGGGATAAATCAGATCATCCACACTTAAAGTAGTTTCCCGTACCATTTTCCGTAAAGTTTCAGTCCGACGGAGACGACGAGGACGCTGAGAAAGATGCAAGAGGTTATCCGTAGACGAGTTTTCAGACGACATAATATAACTCACCAAAAATGATAATCATTATTATAAATCATCTTGTACAAAACCCAAAAACTGCCCGAAAATGGCCAAGAAAAAATCCGCATGAAGACGGCTGAACAAAGATTCTAGTCCAACTTTCACCAAAAATACAAAATCTAACTCTTCCTTTGCGCCTTTGCGCCTTTGCGTGAGATAAAAAATTTAGACTCCCGATCAAAAAAACCGGGAATCATCTTCACTAAGGAACATCAATCGGAATCAAACCATTTTCCGGCACATAACCAGAAAAACAACCATCATCAGAAGACACCAAAATCAACCGCAGAGGATAATCTGGAGGGACTTGCAAATCAGCCCAGGGTACTGCTATTTCTAAACAAGAACCTAACGCAACTTGGGCGCGAGTAGCACGAGGATACCATAAATGATCGTCTCCTGCTGCTCGAAACTGCACAGATTGACTGAGTAAATTCACTTCTAAATGATGGTGAAATAGATAATTTAAAGGTGCGCTGTCCGGTACTTCTGCTAGAGGTATGGAACTATTCACCATTGTTCTATCTGGATAATACCAAAGTAGGTGTAAATCTGGTGGTAAATCCTGACCGGGAACAGCGCCAGTTTTAAAATCTACTCGCACATAAAAATTCAAATGGTCTACCCCATACCATAAACGTTGAATAGTGCTGCTATTGTGCATTGTTCCCCTTGCACCACCAACTTCAATGCGTCCGGCTTTATCCCAATCCTGTTCATCACCTTTACCATCTATGATCGGATGAATAAAGCCTTGTGGTTTATGGTCTGCACGGGCTTCATGGATTTCCAGCGGAGTGTGCAGATATGGGGGTATGGGTTCATTTAAGGCTTTGTAAATGCCATAGAGATGTTCCCGAAATAATTGGTCAAAAATGGCATCTTGATTGGAAGAATGTCCTTCTCCAAACCACCAAAACCAGTCTGAACCTTCAGCAGCGTATAATGCTTCCCAAGCTGCGGGATTGTTTTCTTCTGTGGCTTCGGGATGATTTGCTAAGACTTGTCTAGCTGCGGTGAGATAGTCCCAGGCGCGGTTTTTAACTGGATCGCCGATCCATGTGGTAAAATTGCCATCTACCCAAGAACCACTATGGAGTTGTGCAGCGGGAATAGTTGCGGTGGGTGGGTGTTTTTCAATGAATTCGGAAACAGTGACAAGTTTGATATTGGATTGATTACTCAAACTTTCGTATAATGTTTCTAGGAATTCTTTCCCATCTTGGGGATAAAATTCCCAACAATTTTCCCCATCTAGGGCAATTGTAACTAACCAAGGTTGATCGTCGTTACTTTCTTTTTGTTGTTTAGCAATAGCTTGCAAATGTCCCACTAAATCTGCTGCGGCTTTTTTTGCTGGCATAGACCCGTAGGTAAAGCCAATTAAATCTGATAGTCTATGATCACGGAAAACAATCGCCACTTCACCTGCTGGAGTTTGTAGACGATAGGGACGATAAAGCAATTCTGGTTCTTGGACATTTCCCGCAGCGTCACGATGAAAAAAGTGTTTTAATGACCAACCTAAAA
Source organism: Dolichospermum sp. UHCC 0260 (assembly GCF_009711985.1). Classification (NCBI taxonomy): domain Bacteria; kingdom Bacillati; phylum Cyanobacteriota; class Cyanophyceae; order Nostocales; family Aphanizomenonaceae; genus Dolichospermum; species Dolichospermum sp. UHCC 0260. The sequence goes on from NZ_VIKZ01000009.1 coordinate 100,947, forward strand.
CGGCTTCATCTGAACAAATCCATTTAAAGCCTTGTTTAATAATATACGGTAAGATTTCTGGACTAACGGACTGTTCGGAAGGCCATAAACCTCTAGGATCTTGTCCAAACCTATCTATATATAAATCCCAGGATTTTTGTAAATGTCGAGGAATATCTTCCACCCACTGAAACCGCTGTTTAGGTAATGTCATTTGTGGCACAGCTACCCGTCCGGCGTTAGTATCAGCCAATAAAGGTAAAATCGGGTGAGTGTAGGGAGTCGTGGTAACTTCTAATTGTCCACTGTCCTGCATTTTCCGATGTTGGGGAATAATCTGGCTGAGAATTTGCCGTTGTTTGGAATAAATGCGCTGGCGATCGCCTAAACTAAAATTACGTCCTTGTGCTAACCATGCAGCAATTTCTGGATCATTCCAGAATAAAGGATCAATCCAAGCTAAATTATGCCAAGCTAATAAATCACCATAATCTGACAACTGCCAATTTGCTAAACACCAACTTTGTCCTTGTTCCTGTCTTTGATAATATAATTCGGCATAACGAGGATGAGGATCAATCAAAGTATGATGGTTAGCATCAAAGAAATGTTGAACAATAAACTCCTTTTGTTCACGAGTCAACTTTTCTACCGGCGTTAAACTAGCAGTTAAATAAGGGTCAAAAGCCGTACCTGCAACATAATCTTCTATTTGCAAGATTAATGAAGGCACTAAATTCACAGTTTGGTGTAACTTAGGATACTTCTCTAACAATAATACTAAATCCAAATAATCCTTAGTTCCATGTAACCGTACCCAAGGCAAGCGATATTGCTGACTAGTCACCAAAGAACTACCATTTTCAGGAGACTTGTACAACGGTTGATGTTGATGCCAGATAACCGCAACGTGCAAAGGATGAGACATATAATATACAAAAGAGTAGGTGACGGAAAATAGATAATGGGGAACAGTTGACAAGTATATCTTACCAATTACCTCTTTCCCCATTACCCATTACCAGTGATTTACATGATTTGTTCTATCTCAGAAATTTCGGGAATCATTTCTTTGAGACGGCGTTCAATTCCCATTCTCAGAGTCATAGTAGAACTAGGACAAGAACCACAAGCACCCTGTAATCGGAGCTTAACAATTGGTCCATCCAATTCTACAATTTCCACGTTACCACCATCAGAAATGAGATAAGGGCGCATCTCGTCTAATACGGTTTCTACATTTTCTAGCGTTAGTTCCATTCTTTTAGACCTGCTTAGTAAATAAATTGGTAATTATCCAAGTTGCTAATTATCTAGTTTAGGCTGGAAATGGATAATTGGTTAGTTGTT
>NZ_VIKZ01000009.1:102568-123558 GCF_009711985.1 Dolichospermum sp. UHCC 0260
GTTGCAAAAGAATATTTTTCTCCCCTGCCTCTTGCCTCTTGCCTCTTGCCTCTTGCCTCTTGCCTATTCCAGTAGCTGAATATGGGAATAAACAAACTCAGTAATTGATTGAGGAGTTGTAGTTTTTCCATCTTCATATTCTGCGACCACCTGCTTCGTTAAAATGTAATGATTACCAAATTTTTGATATGTATCTGTAAATTTGAGAATGCTATTAATATCACCTGTATGCGAGTTACGAAAAACCACATCATAAGCAGAAGGGATATAACCGGAGTCTGTATCTAGGAATTCCCCAGAATTAATCTCCAAAGCCATCCGACTCATTACCCGAACTTCCTGATATATTTTTTGGTTACGGATTTGATAGTGAGAATCAGTATTTTCACTTTTTACAAAAACCGTAACTGCATCTTTTTCGGCTATTTCACCCAAACTAAACTCATGTTGACGGTAAAAACTTTGAAAATCGCTTCTTTGACAGCGGGTAATTATTTCCTGTAACTGAATATCAATTCCGGCTTCTATTTGTTTATCTGCAACTCCTGTAATTTCTACATTCAAGTTACGATTAATCTGAATTTTACCAGTATAAACTTCATCTTCCTGTAACAGTTGCACATCGGCAGCATAACCAGGAAAGTGTTCATCCCAAGTGTAACGACTTTCATAAGCAGTTTGAAATAAAATTTCTGCTGTTGACTGAATTGCCATATCACCACTTTGACTGCGCTTTTCTAACAGTTTAATTCAAGATAACTAAAGTTGGGGATCTTTGGGTTTGTGAGATCCCCTGATTCGCATTCCGACTTTGTTAATTCCTGCTTTCAAGGAAGTTTGTATTTAATTGTAGTTATTAAAAAACAATCCTTGAAAAATAGATTAAGCACCACGTCGTAACGATGCTTCTACTTGTTTAAATTCTGCATCTAGACGTTTTTTCAGCTTTTCAGGAACGGGACGATTAGGATAAGAACTGTAGTGTCCTGCAAGGGAATTTAGGGCTGTTCGCATAGTTGTAAAAGAGCCAAGAGTTGCAACAGAAGTATTCCGCTGGTAGCGAGCCGAAAAGTCATTGATTTTTAGACGGGCTTCTGCTTGAAGGGCGGCTTTATCGGGAGAATCTTGTGGTAATTCTAGGGCTTGTTTCAAAGTATTGACTACAGCTAAGGTATCTTGACGATAATCCCCAGTTAAACTATCTGGACTACCACCACCACAGCCAACCAAACCGACAACTAACACTAAAACTAGAGAAAGCAGACGCGACCAATAGCTTTTCATAAGCATTAAGTAAAAAAACAAGTAAATCAAAATCCATCCTATCTTGGATTGGTATATGGGGGATAGGAGTTAAAACTTAAAACTTCAAGAAAACTCCTACCCATTACCAATCACCCATTACCAATCACCCATTACCAATCACCCATTACCAATCACCCATTACCCGATACAAAGTATCCCGTTGTTGGTAAGGTCTTTCTAAAGATGCGATCGCCCTTTGTAAAGTTTCCACTTCCATACAAGTCCCACCCACAGCCCCGGCCATGGTGGTAATGTGTTCTTCCATTAACGTGCCACCGATATCATTACAACCCCAATTTAAGGCTTCTGTAGCACCATCTAGCCCTAATTTTACCCAGCTTGGTTGATGATTAGGGATATAATTTCCGAGATAAATTCTGGCTACAGCCGTTAATAACAGGGAATCAGCGAGAACTGGTTGATCTCTTCCTACCCGACGACGTAAGGATTTGGGGGCTTCTTGTCCCACAAAAGGTAAGACAATAAATTCGGTGATTCTCGCAGGATATCCTGTTTCAATGGCGGTTTGTTGGAGCGATCGCAATTTTTCTAAATGGCCAATTTGCTGTTCTGGAGTTTCAATATGTCCAGATAACATTGTGCTGGTAGTAGGTACACCTAATTGATGGGCTGTACTGACAATTTCTAGCCAAGTCTCTGTATTAATCTTTTCTGGACACAATACCCGTCTCACGTCATCATCTAACACTTCTGCGGCTGTTCCGGGCATAGAACCGACACCAGCATCTCGCAAAGCTGTAATCACATCTGTATAAGAAATTCCATCTAATCTGGCAATAAATTGGACTTCTTGGGGCGAAAAAGCGTGTAAATGTAAGTGAGGAAATTCGTCCTTAATGGTTTTTACCAGTTTGAGATAATAGGGTAAAGACTTACCATTAATTTGCGCTTGTGGGTGTAATCCCCCTTGCATACATATTTCCGTTGCTCCTCGACGCACTGCATCTGTAGCTTTTTCCAAAATCTGCGCCGAATTTAACCAGTAAGCATCTGGATCACCGTCATCCCGGCGGAAAGCACAAAAACTGCAATGTTGCTCACAAATGTTAGTAAAATTAATATTTCGGTTAATAACGTAAGTAACCGTATTTCCAGCCTGTTTTTGCCTTAATTTATCCGCTGTAACCTGAATTTGTGTAACTGCGTCTGGAGTGGTCTGTTTTAATAAAAAAACCGCATCATCCGGGGTTATATCTTTATCTGTTAAAGCAGACTCAAGAATAGAATCAACAGTTATATTAGTCATTGGTGATCAATCAAATATAAAAGACTTATTTAAGTTTCATAATAAATTGAAATTTGCAACCTTTAAATATTATTTGGGTGCGGCTCTTTTAGGAAGACGGGAGAGGAGGTCAAACAACCATTGGTATTGGTGGTGGAGTAGTAGAGCAACGAGCGTGAGAGATACCTTTAAGCAAAAGAATGCCACCTTGATATACAGCTAAACGCTTCAGAATCTCTGAGCTTTATATTGTCGATAAGCTGGATATTTATCACAAGTGGGGAATTTAGCGATCGCTTCTTAGTGTGATTTTTGAAGGAATCACTTGAGGGGGAATTAGTGAGTAGTCGAAAATCGCCCTTATTTATTCTCAATAAGGGTGAGTATCTATTATTTTTGAACCTAATATCAAGGATTTAGGGCTTTATTATTGTCAATAAGCTGGATATTTATCGCCAGTGGGGGATATGGCAGGGCTGTTTCATTCCCTCAAAGGTGCATAATGTCAAGGTTTTATTTTAGCGATTGCGCTCTGCGTCCCTACTTGTTTTGTTGCTAGATGTTATCTTATGATGTTATCCAACTCCGGTAACCCGCACTTACTTTCTCTCCTGTTGATTCATCGGGTTTTATCCTCTTTTTTTTGGTACAGTATTGATGTAATTAATTCTGTCCAGGTACTTACTTGTTTTTTATAGGACTAAACAATGAGATTTAATCAATTTAATCCTTTCGATTACCTTCCAGTGTTTAAATCAATTGGCTTTAATCTATTTAATCTTTTCGATTACCTTCCAGTGCTTAAGTCAAAGAAGTCCCCTTTGTTAGCTTTTTTTATAGGTGGTTTATTTGGTTTTCTGGGATGTAGTATATACTTCCAGACACTTGAAGACTTACTTATACCCTTGGCAGGTAGTATTGTACTACTAATACCTGTGGTTACTCTTGTTGCCATTCCTTTTATCACAGCCCTCTATGGATATTTCCGAGTGGTAAATTCAAATAATCGGTTATAGTATGGACGTGAAATGAGTCAAATGAGTCTTTCTAAGAGGTTGTTTGAAAAGTATTGTTACTAACCCACATTCTGAATCCCAATCCTGTAATATTTATATATTACAGGATTGGGGTTAATGGTTGTTGAATGGCGATAGCTTCGCTTGCCGTAGGCATTGATGGACTTTGACCGATATTTTTTGACCTCAATATAATTATTGTTTCTATCCTAATTAGAAAACATCCCCATTATTTTAGAGCGTGGAGTGCAGCACCGAGGGAGGTCAAATTTCAACCCAATACTCCTTGACACAAAATACCTAAAATCTTGTTTAACTCCTGAATATAATAATTATTCAAATCAATAAATATATCAGTCCCTTCCAACTTTAAGAATTTCCATATATCTCCTGTTGTCACAGCCCCATAAATAGTTTTAATTTCATTACCTTCCTGTTCATTAAACAACTGTGCTGCTAACATTGCTGCTGCACATTGACCCAAACCACCTTTAATATTTTCATTTTTAGCTTCTACAATAATTAGCACAGGAGCATTAATTGTTAACTGTTCCCTAGAACGACTGATAACAAAATCACAATAACCATTTAAACCTCTCTCAATATCAACATTAAAATCTGTACCAGAAAATAAACTAATTTTATAATTAGCTTTACGTCTAACTTCTAATAAAATTGGCGTAATAATCATTTCTGAGCGGGCTTTTTCCGTATTTATTGCTAACGCGAGTTCTGTAGTTTCTTCCAAAGTGTTAATTAACTTTTCACTGATTTCTATAGGTTCTACAGTCGCAAATAAATCAGCTTCTTCATCAATTGTAATGTTAAAATTTTTCTTAAACTTAGTTAAGCTAAAATCACTATAAGCCATTGCTCTTACCTAATTATTTTCAACAGTTTATCTAAAATTTAAAACTTCTTTAGTTATAGCAGTATACTTTTCACCGAATAGGTGCATCTTTACCCTTGGAGGATGTTTGAAAAGTTTTTAATGTACAAACAAACCCCTCTCCAAACCTCTCCCCTAAGCGGGGAGAGGCTTTGAAACCCCCCTTCCCTCGTAGGGAAGGGGGGCTGGGGGGTTAGGTTTTTGGAGATTATCGGTTTCATCTAATACTTTTCAAACAACCTCTAACTGTTACTTTACCATTACGTACTCCCGAAGTTTTAGCTACGCTAGAATTATTTATGACAACATCAACCGGATTTTGTATTTTTAAACTAGCTTGATTAAATTTGGGTACGGCTCTTTTAGGAAGACCGGAGAGGAGGTCAAACAACCATTGGTATTGGTGGTGGAGTAGTAGAGCAACGAGCTTGAGAGACACCTTTGAGCAAAGGAAATATTGACTAATTGTTTTGATCATACTAAGTGTATGATACTCTATGGAAAATCAACCTTTATACAGACAATTTGGCAATTTAAGATTTATCACGTACCTTATGAAGACAAGCTCATCCAATTCTTTATTAACAGTTCCTATTGGTGCATTGAGGATTTCTGAATTTACACCCCAGGAAATAGCTGAAAACAATCCCATTCTCTTATCTGTAGTAATTCCTACTTATAAAGAACGTGACAATATCGAAAATGTAGTCAATATATTAAGTGGGTTATTGGATAAAGCTATTCCTGGTAATTATGAACTCATTATAGTAGATGATGATAGCCCTGACCGAACTTGGGAAATAGCACAATCTCTCATATCAGATTATCCCCAATTACGGGTCATGCGTCGTCAAGAAGAACGGGGACTATCTTCAGCCGTAATTCGTGGCTGGCAAGCGGCCACAGGGCGGGTATTAGGCGTGATTGATGGCGATTTGCAGCATCCTCCAGAAGTATTAACACAACTATTACAGAAAATCGAAGAAGGGGCTGATTTAGCCTTAGCTAGTCGTCATGTAGACGGTGGTGGTGTGAGTAGCTGGAGTGTAATTAGACGCTTTTTATCGCGGGGGGCGCAGGTATTAGGATTAGTGATTTTACCGGGAGTTTTAGGGAGAGTTAGTGACCCAATGAGTGGTTATTTTATGGTACGACGAAGTGCGATCGCTAATACCACACTTAACCCCATAGGGTACAAAATTCTTTTAGAAGTCATTGGTCGGGGACAGGTAGGAGAAATTGCCGAAGCTGGTTATGTGTTCCGCGAACGAACAGAAGGAGAAAGCAAAGTGACGTGGAAACAATATGTAGACTATATTCAACACCTAATTCGCTTACGGTTATCTACTGGAAGAATAGGAAAAATAAGTCAAAAAGTTAACTTCCCTATGGGACGATTTCTCAGATTTGGTGCAGTGGGACTTAGTGGCGTATTTGTAGATTTAACCATATTTCATATCATGCGTACCGTGATTAACATGGGTTTAACTCGCAGTACAATTTTTTCAGCCGAAGTAGCAATTCTCAATAATTTTCTTTGGAATGATTTGTGGACATTTGGGGATATTTCCCGAAAACAGACAGGAAAACGCCAGCGTTTCAAAAGATTCTGGAAGTTCAATATAGTCTGTTTAGCTGGGATAATCATCCAAACCTTAGTAGTCAATTTCCTTTTTAATAGCTTGGGTATGAATCAGTATATAGCCAAATTAATAGCGATCGCAGTTGCCACAATTTGGAACTTTTGGGTTAACCTAAAACTAAGCTGGCGAGTCACAGAAGTCAAATAAATCCATTAAGTCATCTGCGTTTATCCGCGTTTATCTGCGTTTAATTGTATTAGTCCTTTGATTAAACAAACCCGACATACTCATACCCGTCACCAACAAACCGATTAATCCAAAACCATTCAAAATCGGATAAATTGCCTGTAAATGAAAAATTTCCCCAGTATGAATTTCCAACATCAATCGAGAAGAAAGTCCAATATTAATCGGCCATTCCTTAACAACAGTAGCTAACATTCCCGTCAACACAGTTAATAAAAGTGGGACACAAACAATAATGCCAATAATCCGATGATATTTACGAAATGCTTTTTTCACAGTAATCCTCCGAAATAGAATAAAATTATTAAACGCAGATGAACGCAGATAAACGCAGATGAATTAAGAGATTATTATTACCTTTGCGCCTTTGCTCCTTTGCCTCTTTGCGCGAAACATCTTAATTATCTACGTCGCCAAACCTTCAATCCTTCAAACCACAAAATACTAAAAATCCCAGAAGTGAGACTAACTAATAAATCATCAAAATGCAGAAAAGAGAACCGGAATAAATGGCGTAACACAGGAACATAAAGCACCAGTCCCATAAACACCACACCACCACTTAATACCCACCAAAGTGCTGCATTAGGAGTGCGTAACATTTCAGGAATAGTCCGCGACCAAGAACGATTACTCAAAATCATACTCAAATTCGAGACAATTAAAGTAGTAAAAGCCAAAGCGCGAGCATCAAATTCTCCATGTCCAGAGTAAAAAGCCACACCAAATACAACCACCAGCACCACCAACACACCTACCCCTTGCAGCAGTGCTAATTTCAAAGTCCGACGGCTGAATAATGACTCTCTAGGATTGCGGGGTGGACGGTTCATGATATTGCTTTCTTCTGGTTCAGCCTCAAATACTACAGTACAAGCCGGGTCAATAATTAAATGTAAAAAAGCAATGTGAATCGGCAGTAGCACCAGCGGCCAGTGAAATATTACCGGAATCAAGGACATTCCCGCAATCGGAATGTGAACCGCCAAAGTATAAGCCATCCCTTTTTTGAGGTTATCAAATACTCGTCGTCCCAGCCTCACAGATTGGACAATGGCAGAAAAATCATCATCTAACAAAACTAAATCCGCAGCTTCACGGGCAACATCTGTACCCCTTTCCCCCATAGCAATACCGATATTTGCGGCTTTCAAAGCTGGGGCATCATTGACACCATCTCCAGTCATAGCCACGATTTCACCGCAGCGTTTGAGGGCGTTCACAATCAGTAATTTTTGTTCGGGAACAACCCGCGCGAAGATATTCACGGTTTGAATGCGAGACAGTAATTCACCTTCTGGCATTGTTTCCAGTTCTGCCCCGGTAATTACTTCTGTGGCGGGTTTTAGACCGATTTGGCGGGCAATATTTTGGGCTGTGGCAGGATAATCACCTGTAATCATTACTACCCGAATACCAGCAGTGTAACATTCGGCAATAGCTGGGGCAACAGTTGGGCGCACGGGGTCAGCCATGCCTAGCATTCCTAAAAAGGCAAATTCAAAGTCATGTTGGGCTTCAGGAAGAGATTTGAGGGTTTTATTTTTTTGATGTTGGCCAATGACTTTGGCTACACCTAAAACACGCAAACCAGCAGCAGCCATTTTATTAATTTGTTGTTCTAAATTTTGCCTTTGTTGGGTGTTAAAATGACAAAGATCAGCGATCGCTTCGGGCGCTCCTTTGGTAGCAACTACTAACTTATCTTCTGGAGATTGCCACACACAGGACATGGCTAATAATTGACCGGTGAGGGGATATTCCCGCAGTATTTCCCAATCTTGATGTAAATGTTCGGTTCTGGCTAAATAGTCATCACCAACCTGTTTCAAGGCTTTTTCCATGGGGTCGAAAGGGTCTTTGCGACTGGCTAAAATCCCAAATTCGATTAATTCATGAAAAGTTTCCGGCAGGGCTTCTCTTTCATGGAGAGCAACATCGTAAAATTGCGGTATTAATGTTGTGGGCTGATATACAAATAATTGCTGCACTGACATCCGATTAAAAGTCAGCGTTCCGGTTTTATCTACACAGAGAACGGTCGCAGAACCCAGTGTTTCTACTACGGGAACACGCCGAGTTAACACCCTAGCCTGGGAAAATCTCCAAGCACCTAAAGCCAGGAAAATTGCCAAGACCACAGGAATTTCATTCGGCAAAATCGCCATTGCCAGCGCCAAACCTGCTAAAATTCCTTGTAGCCAATCGTTTCTAGTTGCACCGTAAATAACGATGACAGCCACGCAAATAGCGATCGCTACAAAGGTCAATTTACTGACAATTTTTCGAGTTTCCCGTTGCAAAACCGTGTCCTCCTGTTCCACAGTTTGCAAGGCTTTCCCAATTTTACCCATTTCCGTCTGCATACCTGTGGCATAGACTTGGGCAATTCCCTGACCTTGAACTATCAACGTTCCCGAATAGACAAAAGGCAGATCTTCACCACCAGGACGGTGCTGGGTGGCTGTTCTCATGATATTTTCTAAATCGGTGCTATCTTCTACTGATTGCTTGCGAACAGGTAAAGATTCACCGGTTAATAGAGACTCATCCACGCTCAAATGGGTAGACCACATCACCACAGCATCCGCAGGAACTCTATCACCCTCTGACAAAACAATCACATCTTCTCGAACTACTTCCCGTCCCGCAATCCGTTGACGTTCACCATCACGAATCACCAATGCACGGGGACTAGAAAGATCCCGTAATGCTTCCAGGGATTTTTCTGTTTTTTGTTCTTGGTATAAGTTGATGCCGACAATAAAAAAGATGAAACCTAACAAAATCAACGCTTCCTGAGCATCACCCAAAAACAAGTAAATGATACCACAACCTAATAACAGGAGAAAAATTGGCTCTTTGAAGATTTCTAAGGCAATTTCCCAGATTTGACGATGTTTGCTAGATGGTAACTCATTATATCCTTCTTGTGTTAGGCGATCACCTGCGGTTAATGCAGATAACCCCGTAATAGATTGGAGTGCAATTTTATGAGTCATGATAAAAGTTTTGTTTTCACGTCCACGTAGCGTGCAGAGTACATATAGCGATCGCCAAAAAATCCCCAAAATTTATCTTAAAAATCTCTTAAAACTGTTATTCTGAGCAGAGCGTTCCCACTCATAGGCTTATGACCATGCTGCACTATTAGAGGCGACACCAATACCAGTATCCGCCACTTCCATAACTACAAAATCATCCCATTTAACGATTTTTATCCTGACCAGACCATCATTAGATGGATATTGCAAAGTATTTCCTAGCAAATTGCCACGTTGTCCTTTCCGAGTTTTTTACCTTTGCTGTTTTATCATGGGAAATATTAGAGCGGTACAAATAAAAATATCCATTAGGAGTTAACAGTATGAAAAGTTTCAAACCGATGTTAATTATTGCAAGTATCAGCTTACTGACTTTAGTAGGTTGTAACAAACCCGAACAAGCTGCCACTGAAACTACCCCAGCTACAACTTCCAATTCTACAGAAAAAGTCCCAGGACAAAAATCCACAGCGGGTAATACAGGTTTACTCGCTGTAGTCTCCAAAACAAAAACCGCAGTTAAAGCTGGCAATTTTGTTCAAGCCAAAAAAGAATTTGACAAATTTGAAGATGCTTGGAAAGAAGTAGAAGACGGAATCAAAGCTAAATCTCGTAATAATTATGACGCTGTAGAAAAAAGTATGGATGAAATTTCAGGAGAATTCAAAGCTGCTAAACCTCAAAAAGACAAGTTATTAGCATCATTACAGTCATTAGAAAAAACTATTAATGCTATTTCCAAGTCTTAATAAAATCTCAAATGCAATAATTTTGAATGGGACAACATTTAAATAAAATCTGTTTTCTGTAGGGTGGGTAATGCCCACCATTATTGCTTAAATGTCTTGGATTAGTCACTTTTTTGAGTAGTTTGCATATAACGGTAAATCGCTGCTATATTCCGAGCATCATCAATACCTCGATGATGTGTACCTTGTAATTCCATTCCTAAATGTTCCAAAGCTTGTGCCATACCAAACTTATCAGATACACCTAAATATTCAGAAAATTCCGTTTTAATATTTCTATGTTCTGCACCAAAAGGATAAGGAATATGATGGAATTTACAATCTTGTAAAAATTGCGATTTATCGTAATTACCCCAAGAACAAAATATATTATTAGGAAATAAATTCATCCAATCAGTTAATTTTGACATCACTTCTGGGAAACTTTGTGCTGCGTCAACTTGTTGCTGAGAAATACTAGTCAATTCTGTGCAAAAAGCTGTAAGTTGAGGATTTCTCACAGGTTTAATAAATTGTTGAAACTCATCATCAATTTCCCAAGTTTGACGATTTAGTATTACCGCACCAATTTCAATAATTTCCATCTGATGACGGGGAATGCTCTTTTGATGACAACAAGTAGCTTCAAGATCAATGATCAAAAAGTAGTGATTCATAGGTAATTGGTAAATTTATTATATCCCCGACTTCTTTGAGAAGTCGGGGATATTATTTTTATGTTATTTACAAATTCATGAAAAAGGTTTGAGCCATTTTCGTAAAATAGCAATATCTAAAGCAAAAGCAGCAAAGGCAAACCACAATATACTTTCTCCTGCTAAGATTAAAAAAGGCAAAACCGGATTATTTATATGCCAACCAACTTCTATTTGAGTTAAACCTCGCACCAAACCAAAAGCCCAAACTCCACCAGTTTTCAGATGAGAATTGGTATCTACGCGGATAATATAGCGATAGGTGACACCAAATAGAAACCCAGAAAACCCGGCGATAACACCATTTAATAATATCTGTAAATTCACTATATCAATTTTATCATAACTAACCAAGGGAAAATACTTATCCAGCCATAAAACATTAATAAAGCTAGTGCTAAGGAAAGCTAAACCTAAAGATACGCTACCAATTGCTCCCGCTTTGAGAGATTCTAACCGTTCTGCCATTAATTCCATAATTTTTCTAACTCTCCTACCAATATAGTTAATGAATCCACTGCGTTTTCCCAGTATGATGAATATTAGAGCCGTTTTGTAATTATTTGAAAAGTAGAACTATGATTTTGACACTGGGTTGGGTATCGCTGTTAGTTGTGTTTACTTGGTCTATTTCTATGGTAGTTTGGGGACGCAACGGACTATAGAGGCATCGTGGAAAGTCCATTTTTGGGTATTTTAGCCGTATTTGGTGTAGTGCTGCTAGTAGGAGTCACTGGTGGTGTTGTTTATCTAACATTAGCAGATTGGCGCGATCGCCGTCGTCTCGAAGACGAAACCCGCGAAGCCCGACGTAGCACTAGCAAGCGAAAATGATTCTCTTACAGCTGACGTATAGCTGTATTTTGCGTTAAAAAGTGTTTATGTAGGGATAACAGCTATTCGTATCCCTACATAATCTATATTTATTGTTAAAGCAGATATCCAGGGAATAAATTCCCTGTCTAATAGCCAAAGTCGGTTAAAACCGACTAATAATAATTCTCTCTCTTCCTCTTTGCGCCTTAGAGGTTGTTTGAAAAGTATTATATGAAACCCATAATCTCCAAAAACCTAACCCCCCTGCCCCCCTTCCCTACAAGGGAATGGGGGTTTCAAAGCCTCTCCCCGCGTCGGGGAGAGGTTTGGAGAGGGGTTTATTTATACATTAAAAACTTTTCAAACATCCTCTTAGCGCCTCTGCGCGAAATAAAATTAATTAAGTAAAATAGAAAAAAATATACCTGTCTATAGCCAAAAACTACAAACAAGTACAATTAAAAATAACAGTAGTTTATTAAAAAAACAAAATTATTAGTCGTTATCCCACTCTTCGCGTCCGATTAAATCACCAATGCGATCGCGGAGTAAAAAATCACATTTCTCTAATTCACATTCTACACAAACCCACTCTCTAGCTGGAATGAACTGGCAAAGTGTATATATTGGCTGTTGACGGCCAACCATTCCCCTTTCCACCAGTCGGCGTGCTTCGTCCTGAATAACATTCAGAGAGTAGTAATTGTAATTGATAGAAGGCACCGTATTCACACTCATGGTTTTTTTCTCACAAAATTACATCAAAAATACATTTAGATAGCGTTCCTGTTATGCACGAGGAACAAAGATGGCAATAATTAAACCTGTGTTCAGGGTTTTGTAGTTTGCTATACGGAACTATTATCATTTTGACGCTATACACCTCTAAATTATCTAAAGAAATGTTAAGTTTGTCAAGAAAGCGTGACATTCATGGTAATTGAATTTGATATTCCTAAGATAACAGCAGTTAAGTTTACTAATCAAACCTAGATATTTCTATTTTTAACATTTTTTAACATTAATTTGTATAAAAACTATTAAAGTTATACTAGATTTGCTATGACGTTAACTGTATTAGTATATATAGGCTTATGGCGTTTGACCTCTACCCTAAGACACAGGATTTGCAATACCCATAATTCTCTAAAAATAGGGAATCAAGGCATTGCCCATTATCCCCATCTAGATGGTTTTAACAAGCAACAAGTTCCAGATTTATGGATATTTTGGGAAACTTTAGATCAATCATTCGGTAATCTCTTCTGCTCCCTCATCCATACTTGACAATGTCCGTTTTTGCTCCAGTTGATTTAACAAACTCAGCACTTTAGTACCTCGTTCTATAGAACGATCTTCCACAAAAATTACTTCTGGAGTCCGTCTTAATCTGACCCTAGAGCCAAGCTCACTGCGAACGTAACCTGTAGCTGACTTTAAACCAGCCATTGTTTCCGTCTTCGCTTCCTCAGTTCCATAGATGCTTACAAAGATGGTAGCGTGTTGTAGATCCCCAGAAACATCCACATCAGTAACACTGACCATTCCCATACCCACACGGTCATCTTTAATACCGTTGAATAGCATTTGGCTAACTTCCCGTTTAATTAATTCAGCAACGCGGGAAACGCGGCGATTTGTAGCCATATAAATTCCGCCTTCTCACAGAGGTTTAATAACATGATTCTAAATGCAAATTAGAGTGGACGGTGCTTGAGGTGATAAAATCAACAGCAACAGTCCAATAAGCTCAACTCTTTTTTAGTTCTAGTTTAGATTGGATTCAATCCCAGCATAGCCCGCACGGTAAGCGTTACGAAAAAAAGACCACCGGCAAAAAAGCCTAAAATAGCAATCAGCGTCACAGGACGTTTCAAGAATGGAAACAGCGGCTCAAGGGTGTTTAGAAAAATACCCAAGACGATACTAATCAAGTACCGAGGGTAGCGAAAGACGTTATCCCAAAATCCATCAAACATTTGAATTTAGACTGCCTTATTATAAACTTTATTGATTAGTTAGTTTTTAGTTTAATCGTAAGTAGATGGTAAGTCAAATCCCTAAACAAACTTACCCACGGCCATTTTTAAAGTGGGCTGGGGGTAAGACTAGATTAATTTCGCAATATAAAGACTATTTTCCTCAGCATTATCAGACTTATTATGAACCATTTTTAGGTGGGGGAGCAGTTTTTTTCTATTTGCAACCATCCAAAGCAGTTTTAACTGATATTAATGCAGATTTGATTCTTACTTATCGGTGCGTTAGAGATGATCTTGAGGACTTAATAACTTTGCTGCAAGCACATAAGCAAAGACATAATTCAGATTATTATTATGATGTGAGAAATTCTTATACTGGGACAGATTTAGAAAAAGCGGCTCGGTTTATTTATCTGAATAAAACTTGTTTTAATGGACTTTATCGGGTTAATTCTCAGGGTAAATTTAATGTCCCTGTGGGAAAATATAAAAATCCTGGTATTTGTCAAGAAGAAATTTTGAAAGTGGCATCGGTCGCACTCAAGAAGGTAGAAATTAAACAAGCTAATTTTGAGGAAGTGCTAAATTATGCAACTGGTAGTAATGAATTTGTTTATTTTGATCCTCCCTATTATCCTCTAAATAAAACTAGCAATTTTACAGCTTATAGTAATTTTTGTTTTGACGAGAATCAGCAAATCAAACTCAGAGATATTTTTATTAAATTAGCTAATAAAGGTGTAAAGGTCATGCTATCTAATTCAGATTGTCCATTTATTCGTGATCTTTATAGTGATTTTAATATTCACACCATATCAGCAGCGAGGTCAATTAATTCTAATGCTCAAAAGCGAGGGAAAATTACTGAAGTATTAGTAACTTCTTATAAAAAATTGTAGGTTGGGTAGAACGAAGTAAAACCCAACATTCTTAAAAACGGTGAAACCCAACATTCTTAAAAACGGTGAAACCCAACATTGTTAAAATGGTAAAACCCAACATTGTTAAAAACAGTGAAATCCAACATTGTTAAAAACAGTGAAATCCAACATTCTAAAAACAGTGAAACCCAACATTGTTAAAAACGGTAAAACCCAACATTGTTAAAAACGGTAAAACCCAACATTCTAAAATCTAACATTTCCATAAAAATGTTGGGTTTCCTTGCGTCAACCCAACCTACGGAATTGACTTTAATTGTTTTTAGCTTCAGCATGACCGTTACGAATAGACCATGCTAATTCCAACATTTGTGTCCAGCGTTTTTGGAGTTGTTTAGGAGTACATTGAACAGCTTTAGAAATAAGTAGATCACTTTGACAGGCAGTTTTTAATTCAAAAATTTGCTGTTGCTGTGGTGTAAGTTGATGCCAAAAAATATCCCATTGCTGGGAAGATAAACCTAACTTATGTTCTAAACCAGCACCTAACCATTGATGAACTAATTGCCATTGGTGCTGTTTGGCAAACTTCTCAACGTGATATTTAAATCTTTGCTGCAAATAATCGCGTTGACGACTAGTTAAACCCAGAATTTGATCAATTTCCGGTGCAGAAAGATCCTGGAGTTTGAGAGTCAAGTAATTCATACAATCAGATTGTCCTTGAGACTCCAGATATTTCATTAATTCGGTAATCACGCGATTGCGTTCCGACTCTTCAGAAGGGTCAAAACCAGGTTTAGCAATCATTTGCGAGCGAATTTGCTGCACTGCCACATTGCGTTGATAAGATTCTGCTTCTTCCGTTTTCGCAGAATCCACAGCCATTTCAATATCTACAGTAGTTTCTTGGGGTTGACGACGGGCAAAACCTTGAGCGCGTAAAACAATTAATTGCTGATTAGCACCACCAGGTAAATTAATCCGACGTTTGGCATATTGTTCTGTAAACGCCATATACTCAGCTACTTGTAACTGAGTCCGAGGGGTGTAATTTTCAGGTAATTCAGTTTCTCGACGAAAAGCTTTAATAGCTTCGATATAAAAAGCTTGTAAAAAATCTTCAATCAGATTGTAACGAGCCTCAAACCCTAAATCTGAGCCGGCAACAGTAACGTGACGATAAACAATTGCACCCAAGCTGCTGTGTAATTCTACCCGTCCTTGTTTAGAACCAAGTTGATAGTAACGTAAACACTTTTGTAAACGATGTCTTCCTAAAGTAATTTGCCAAGACTGAATTTGTCCTGAGTTTTGAATGCGAGAGCTTTTATCACATATCCGTTCTACTTCTTTGGCTATGCGGCCAACGACAT
Organism: Dolichospermum sp. UHCC 0260; assembly: GCF_009711985.1. Lineage (NCBI taxonomy): Bacteria > Bacillati > Cyanobacteriota > Cyanophyceae > Nostocales > Aphanizomenonaceae > Dolichospermum > Dolichospermum sp. UHCC 0260. The sequence continues at coordinate 118,397 of NZ_VIKZ01000009.1, forward strand.
CTTGTACACCTGAAGTGGCGGATTTAACTTGAGATTGCATCTCATGGGATAAAAGTTGCACCAATGTATCACTGGTGGGAATAGACAATTCTTCAAGAGAAATATAGCTATCAAAAGCAGATGTAGAATTAGGCAGATTGGCGATGTTAGCTTTCATGACTTTTCTATAAAATTGGTATTGCACCTTAACTCAAATGCAGATACGGTATTTAATGCCAGTCTCAGGAGGGAAAATCTTTGGAGATTTATTCCTCAAAATTCACCAACTAGATTGCTGATATGTAAATACTGTAGGAAATTTCCAAAGTTAAGGGCTTGTTAATTGTGTCGGTTTGTTTTTAGCAACTAAATCAAAGATGGCATATAAGATATTCACTGTGAGGGCAAATTGCCAAATTGCCAAAAGCCTAGTCATAGTAAGATTGGCTGATAGCCTGTATGGCGTAGCCATGATTACATGACTAAGGATGACAGCACCTGGAAGGATGACAATTTCAAAATTGGCGTAAGGTGATCATATAATTAGCGCAACGGAGTCCAAAACAAGGGGTTGCACTTGTAAAGCTTTATTCTTAAACCCAAGTAGCTACGGCTTCCCAACCTAAACCTCTCCGAATAATAACTGGTTCTTCATCGGTCAAATCTAAAATGGTAGACACTTGATATGTAGGTTCTTCGGCAGTGTCAATAATGATATCTACCAATTTATCCAAATGGTCATATAAATCTACCCTTGTCAAAATTGGTTGTTTTCCGTTCTCAACTATTTCCTGGTCTTCGTCATTTGCTCTAATATGAGCCGAAGTAGAAATAATCGGGTTTCCTAATGCTTCCATTAATGCCAAACAAACCTGATGATTTGGCACTCGAATTCCTGTGGTTTTGCGTTTGGGACTTTGTACTAGTCGTGGTACGAGTTTGGTAGCAGGGAGCAAAAATGTGTAGGGTCCTGGTATTAACCGCTTCATAATCCGGTAGGCTGTATCACTTACGGAGGCATAAGTCGCCACATTGGAGAGTGAGGGACATAAAAATGTCAGTGGTTTATCATTTGCTAACTGTTTGATTTGCCGCACTCTTTCCACCGCCGACTTGGAATTCAAATCACAACCAATTGCGTAAACTGTATCTGTAGGGTAGAGCATGATAGCGCCACCTAATAGCGCTAACTTTATTTCCTCTATTCGGCGGCTTTGAGGATTATCAGGATGAATGGTGAATATTTTGGCCATAATGATTATTGGTAATGGGTAATGATTATTGGTAATGGGTAATGGGTAATTGGTAATTGGTAATTGGTAATTGGTAATTGGTGATAGTTTTACCACTGACAACTGTACGGGCGAAGCATTTGGAGAACTATTTTTGGCAATGACCGATAATTTATCTTCCAAATGCTTCGCCCCTACTAACAACTAACAAATAAATTTATGAATAAAATCGCTTATCTTCAATGCCCAACAGGGATTTCTGGTGATATGTGCTTGGGGGCGTTAGTCAGTCTCGGTGTGCCTGTGGAGTATTTGGTGGAAAAACTCAATGGCTTGGGAATTGAGGCAGAATACCGATTACGGGCGGAATTGGTTCACCGTCAAGGTCAACAAGCGACTAAGGTTGATGTGGATTTGGTTCATCACCATCATCATCATTCTCATAATGAACATGATCACCACCACACCCGTCATTTGCCAGAAATAGAGGAGATGATTCTCAAGGGGAATTTGCCAGTGCGGGCGGAAGCTTGGAGTTTAGCTGTTTTCCGACAGTTGGCAGTGGCAGAGGGGGCTGTTCATGGCATCGCACCGGAAAAAGTTCATTTTCATGAAGTGGGGGCTGTGGATGCCATTGTGGATATTGTTGGTACTTGCTTAGGGTTGGATTGGTTGGGTATTGATTGCGATCGCTCAGGGTTGCCTTTGCTATACTGTTCTGCATTTCCAACGGGAGGTGGTACTGTTAATGCGGCACATGGAAGAATGGCTGTACCAGTACCAGCGGTGTTAAAGTTGTGGGAAATGCGGGGTTGTCCAGTTTATAGCAATGGTATTGACAGAGAATTGGTAACACCAACGGGGGCAGCGATCGCTACTACCTTAGTACAAGACTTTGGTTCTCCACCACCAATGACTATCAAACAGATAGGATTAGGGGCGGGTTCTCTAGATTTACCCATTTCTAATATACTACGGCTCTGGTACGGTGAAAATGAATCTTTACAGACTGATAACTCTGATTTAGGGGAATATTCTCCAAATCTAGAAACTATTACTGTCCTCGAAACTCAAATAGATGATTTAAATCCGCAAGTATTCGGTTATGTGTTTGAGGCTTTATTTGCTGCGGGTGCGGTGGATGTTTTTACTCAACCCATAGGGATGAAAAAGTCACGAACTGGAATTTTATTAACTGTGATTTGTCATCCTGAAAATTTAGCTAGTTGTGAGGATGTGTTATTTCGAGAAACTAGCACTTTAGGGATTCGTCGTACTACTCAAAAACGGTCATTTTTACAAAGGGAAATGCAAAAGGTGGAAACTGTTTATGGGACAATATCTGTAAAAGTTGCCTGGACAGGAAAAGCTACAGAAAAGGTGATTACTAATGTGCAGCCAGAATATGAAGATTGTGCAGAATTAGCAAGACAAAATAATATTCCTTGGCGAGAAATTCATCGGTTAGCGTTAGAAAGTTGGCACAATTAACAAGATCCCCGACTTCTTCAAGAAGTCGGGGATCTGAATATTTCTAAATATTTCAATAAATCTAAAATGAAGAAAATTGTCCGGTGGTTGATTTTAGGTGGTACGCTATTTTTTTTGTTGAAAGCATTAAAAGATAATTGGTTGGGAGTTAGTGCTATTCGGATTAGTGCAAATGGATGGTTAATATTAGTAGCTGCTACAGTTATAACTTTACTGGCACATATTTGGGCGGGTTGGATTTGGACTTGGGTACTAAAAGAGTTGAATCAATCTGTATCTGCTATTGAATTTATTCAAGTTTATTTAAAAACGAATATTGCTAAATATTTACCTGGGAATGTTTGGCATTATTACGGGCGAATTATGGCGGCTAAAAATGCTAATGTTCCTACTAATATTGCTACTTTAAGTGTTTTATTAGAACCATTATTAATGTTAGCAGCAGCTTTAATTATTATTGTTTTATTTGGTAGTGAACTTGTTGTTAATAATCTGAAATTTAATTTAATTATTCTGCAATTTTTAGCTTTAATAATTGTATTAAATATACTTCATCCCCGATTTTTAAATCCAGCTATTAAACTTTTAGATCGGTGGAAAAATAAAAAATCTAATGGAGAAAATCAATTAATTAATAGTTTTATAATTAAACATTACCCGGTAAAACCATTATTAGGGGAATTAGTTTTTCTAGGGTTGAGGTGTGCTGGATTTATTTTAACTATGTTGGCTTTAACTTCTGTAAATTGGGAGCAAATACCCTTATTAGTGGGAGCTTTTAGTTGTGCTTGGGTATTGGGGTTAATTGTTCCTGGTGCGCCTGGTGGTTTAGGAGTATTTGAAACCACAGCGATGTTACTGTTACAATATCATTTTCCGGCGGCTTTGGTGATTAGTGCGATCGCTCTTTATCGTCTCATTAGTATCTTAGCAGAAACGACCGGAGCAGCCCTAGCTTGGCTATTTGAAAGGATTTAATCAATTTTATATCTATGCTCATTTAGGAGTCACCGAGATTTGATGTTATAATTTTGGTGAAATAAAATCGGGCAAATACTAGAAGGACAATTAGAAAGGCAATGAGGGAATGAGTGAAGATATCAGGCTTGATATAAAAGTTCCCTGACAAACAAATAAGCAAAGCAAAATTTGTTCAGCCAGAGAAGTTTATAGTAAGTAAGGCTTTATATTTAAGTGAGTCAAAATATCTGTTTTTGCAAGAGTTAAATATTCCTAAATAGACAGTATTATACTAATGCTGTCGCTATGACTATCACTGCTTGAGCAGGGGTTAGACGTGCTGAACCGTTGGCAGCTAAGAATCCAGCGAGGGCGGTAGCAGCAGCAGCAGCATCACCACCACTAACAGTAGCGGATTCTTCCAAAGAGAGTTCAGTAAACAGTTCCTTATGTTCGAGATTATTAATTTTTGACATAATTGTGTTCTTCTTAATTAGGCACATCTAATCAGAAAACCAAGTAATTATTCACTCCCCTACTCTCTGAAAAGTTTCCGAAAAACTTATGAAAAAACTAATTGAGGGGTAGGGAAGTGAACATTTAAGGAGGAAATTGTCTATGGTTTTACTAAGTTTAAGGAATGCGCCCATCTCAATTTAAAGTAGAGAGTATCCGGTTGAATGTCTGGGAATTTGGGGCGCATTCTTGACCTCATTGGTGGAACAAGCTAACGGTAAGCTATAGAGATCCTTGGGCTACTGCTGTAATTGTAACTACGTCACCAGGGGCTAAGACCGGACCCTTAGCTCCCACAAACCCGGCAAGTGCGATAGCACCAGCAGGTCCTAAACCACCACTAACGTTAGCAGATTCTTCATTGGAAAGTTCGCTAAACAATTCCTTATTTTCGATAACTTGCATGATGTTTTTTCCTTAATTAACAGAATGAAGGTAAAGATCGAAGTGGCACTTTTCTCAAGCAGAAAGGTACACACGTTGCTCGGATAGTTCACAACACAAGTTAAATTTCACAGTTAAAAAGACGCTCAAAAATTTGAGAACTAGGAAACAACGTCCCGGAGGATAACTTCACTAGCAGGTGTAGTTTAGAGCCAAAGTAAAATATTTACTAATGCTCAAACTTCCTTGCCTCTTTGTGAACTTGATGGTGAACTGTCCTTACTTTCTATAACGAACTCCCAAAACAAAATATTCTAAAATTGGCAAGAAAATTTGGAAGCCTTGCTGAATAGGTGTTGAGGTTTGTGTTCAATCAATAATTGCTATATTTTTTCTGCTAAATAACTATAAAACTTATATTTTTCCTCTATCTACAGTTATAAAAAAAGATAAATTCCATTTCTACTGTTTAGACGATGTTGAATAGATTGGCATTGAGACTTAAATAGGAAGAATCGAAATAAAAATATGCGGTGATATCAAATCCGGGTAATTGCAATCATCGAATATTTTATGATGGACAAGCAGCGATCCGTCTAT